>QIGP01000341.1 GCA_003228965.1 Gammaproteobacteria bacterium | reverse complement strand
ATCACGATGGCTTAGATTGAATCGATAGTAGAGCCAAACGGCGTAACTAATAATCTCAGGTGGAAAACAATGTCGTTTGTAAGTATTCATGGCAGTATTATGGGATATTCAGTTTTAAGTTGACAGTACTCACTGCTTGCCCCGATTGTCGGACAGTAAATTACTCTGTCTGAAAACAGCCCCGCTAACACGGAAGCGCGTATTGACGTTCTGGTAGAGCGCGGGCTCGCTAAAGGTCCGGTGGTGGAGTGTGACCTCATTGTAAAAGGCGTGTGGAACATGGATGCACGCGGTGCGGTTATGCGTGATGACCGCAACTTTCAAACAGACCGTTCCGCAGAACAGTTAACGCGGCAGCAACTCATCGACCTCGGACGCACGTCTGGCCACCACCTGACCTTCACCTGCACGCCGCCTAACTCGGGCAATTGTATGGGCATCGATCGCGACGAAGACGGCGTCTTTAGATGGCGATGAAATACAGGCAAGCGTAAGCCCGGCCTTCGCCAATTCTCATTCCGATAAACCAGTGTCCCGAATCATGCTCGACTCAACAATGAGAATCACGAAGTGGTAAGCCCCGGTGCAAATGCGTTACTCTTGCAGGCGTCTATCGGAAGAGCAGCCCGCCATGAAAATGATCACCGCCATTATCAAACCTTTCCGGCTCGACGACGTGCGCGAGGCGCTGGGCGAGGCTGGTGTACATGGTATTACGGTCACCGAGGTGAAAGGATTCGGGCGTCAGAAAGGCCACACCGAACTGTACCGGGGTGCTGAGTATGTTGTTGATTTTCTTCCAAAAATGAAGCTAGAAGTGGCTGTTCCCGACGATTTAGTCGACACTGTGACCGAAGCCCTGATTAGCGCGGCCCGTACGGGCAAAATTGGCGACGGTAAAGTCTTCGTCACGCCTCTGGAACAAGCCATTCGCATTCGAACCGGTGAAACCGGCGATTCAGCCATTTAGACACGGTATTTAACAAAAAAGCCTGATTTTCCAGGCTATTTGCGAAATTGTGACGTAGTGGTGGGTGTGCGTACCCCCAATTTGTGATAATGACGTTTCAAAGAACTTGCCTGAGACCGACACTATGAAATCGACGCTAACACAACTCCTTTCTATCACCCTGCTGACCGTGGCCTCCGTGGGAGCAATGGGTGAAACGTCGGACGTGTATAAATGGACTGACAGCTCCGGTCGCGTGCATTACTCAGACAAGCCAGACGGTGACAACCTCGAACTGGTGAACGTCAAATCCAAACGTACCGACAAACTCGCTATTGCGCAGGCAAAGCAGGTTCGCATCGACACCGCGCAAGCCGCGGCCGCCGATCAACGCATTCAGGCTGAGCTCGATCAGGAAGAAGAGCAAAACGAAGAAATTCGTGCAGAAAACTGCAGCCGCGCTAGCGAAGCGCTGGTTAGTCTTCGCAACGCCCAGCGTCTATACGTGCCCAATGACAACGGTGAACGACGCTACCTGAACGATGCTGAAATTGCCGATCGTATCCAGCGTGCCGAACGAGACAAATCGAAGTGGTGCGCTCAGGATTAGACCATCTCTGCGCAATTGCGCGGCGTTCTTGGCATAATGCGCGCTTAACGGCTTAAAGGCTCCTCAAATAACTCGAGGATTCACAGCTTAAGAGCCACGCTTTATACCGGAGACGCTGCACATGCCAAATCCTGGCGTGGATACAACCCGTGCGGCCAGCCCGGGACCTGAAGACAGCTTTTTACCCGATTTTTGTGCGGGTAAAACTGCGCTTGCCATCGTTCTGATTGCTGAACTGGTCGCCATCACACTGGCACTTGCAGGCGCCGATACCGCCGAAAATTTCTGGACCGACCTTGCGCGACTTTCCATGTTGTTACTTTGGATTGGGCTTGCCAATGCGGCTGCCCTTTGCGTAGCCCGTCGCTTCCTGGTTGGCGCAAGCGTAGCCAAAGTTACCGTAGTCAGCATGTCGCTAATTTTGTTGGTCTGCGCGCTTATTTCGGAATTCACCTTTCAGCTGGGGCAATACGCGTTCCCCGAACCCAACACACAGTCACTGTTTCCACGCGAGCGTGGCGTGTTCATTGCCCGCACGCTAGGCATTAGCGCCATTACTGGTGCACTCATGTTGCGTTACTTCTACGTCACTCAGCAATGGCGAACCAACGTGCAGCTTGAAGCGCGTTCTCGCGTCCGAGCGCTTACGGCAAGAATTCGCCCACACTTTTTATTCAACAGCATGAACACCATTGCCGAACTCACTCGCAGTAATCCGGTTATGGCCGAAAGGGCCGTAGAAGACCTGGCCGATTTGTTTCGCGCAACCCTTGCCGACTCGATGCAGAAAGTTCGGCTGAAAGACGAACTTGAAATGGCACGCATGTACCAGCGTATTGAAGAACTGCGCCTGGGCGAGCGACTAAACGTCATCTGGGACGTTGACGAACTACCCATGCGCGCACTCATTCCCGGACTCAGTATTCAGCCGCTGCTCGAGAACGCAATTTATCACGGCATAGAACGCCTTCCCGACGGCGGCACTATTTCAATAGAAGGCGAATTCAAAGGCGACAACCTGTCCATCATGATCAGCAACCCGGTTACTTCCGACAAGGGTGGGGGCCGTAAAGGCGGCAATCACATTGCACTAAACAACATTCGCCAGCGCTTTGAATTAGCGTACGACGGACTCGCTAACGTCAAGACAAGCCTCATCGACAACCAGTTTTGTGTCTATCTTCGGTTCCCGTTAGTGGAAGAACAATGAGCGAGTCTCTATACAAAGTCCTGGTGGTCGACGACGAAGCCCCGGCACGTGACAGGCTTAAACGGCTGCTCGACGAGTTCGAAGGTTACGAATGCGTGGGCGAAGCCGGTCACGGACTTAAAGCGCTGGAAATGTACGACGAACTTAGACCCCACGTCATTCTCATGGATATTCGCATGCCCGGCATGGACGGCATCGAAGCCACCCGCCATTTGTCAGAGCTCGAAGAACCGCCAGCCGTCATTTTTACGACGGCGTACAACGAATATGCAATAGACGCCTTCGACGCTCAGGCCATCGCGTACCTGATGAAACCGGTACGACGCGAAAAACTTGAACGAGCGCTTGACCACGCTAGCCGCCTGACTCACCGTCAACTTGATACACTGGCTACGGAAGCGGCCACTAACGCGCCGCGTACCCACTTGTCCGCTCGAATCGGTGACCGCCTCCGATTAATCCCGTGGGAAGATATTCGTTACTTCCAGGCCGATCAGAAATACGTATCCATTGCACTTGAAAACGAAGAAATTTTGATCGACGATTCGTTGAAGAGCCTGGAAGAAGAGTTTGGTGATCGCGTTTTTCGCATTCACCGCAACGCTCTTGTGGTGATAAGCCACCTTCATGCACTTGAGCGCCAGCAAGATGGGTCCCAACAGGTGCTCATCGACGGCGGCAAAAAATCTTTGGCAGTCAGTCGACGTCACGTCGCCAGCCTGCGTAAACTAATAAAGAGTAACAAACGATGACGACGCTTCGTATTGCCACTCGACGAAGCCCACTCGCACTTTGGCAGGCCGAACACGTTCGCGACGCACTGGAAAGTGCTCATTCCGGCCTTAACGTTGAGCTGGTGCCCATGTCGACACGCGGCGACCAAATACTGGACAAGAGCCTGGCCAAAATCGGCGGCAAAGGACTCTTTATAAAGGAACTTGAAGTCGCCATGATCGAAGGCCGCGCAGACCTTGCCGTACATTCAATGAAAGACGTGCCTGCGCAACTACCGGAAGGCATGACTTTGGCCGCCATTCTTGAGCGCGAAGAACCGACAGATGCTCTGGTCAGCAATACCGTAAGCTCTTTCGATCAGCTGCCCGAAGGCGCGGTTGTGGGGACCTCAAGCCTCAGAAGACAGGCCCAACTGCTGAACCGACGACCCGATTTGGTCATTCGACCGCTGCGAGGCAACGTTGGAACCCGTCTTGGCAAACTCGACTCAGGCGAGTTTGACGCCATCATTTTAGCGTCGGCAGGCTTAATTCGCTTGGGGCTAAAGGAACGTATTGCCGAAACACTCGACGTACGGCTGTGCATGCCAGCAGCCGGTCAAGGCGCCGTGGGCATTGAATGTAGCAGCGACGCACTTGATACGCTGGACCTGGTTAAAGTACTGGCCCACGCCGAAACCTCAGTTCGGGTGACGGCCGAACGCGCCGTGACACACGCGCTGGAAGGTTCATGTACTTCACCAATCGCTGTTTATGCGACGCACAAAAGTGGCATAATCCACTTGGGGGCACGAGTAGCCGACCCTTCAGGCAGCGAAATGCTTGAAACGGTGTCACGCGGCGACGCGACTGACGCGCAAACCTTAGGTTTGCAGGCGGCGACATCCCTGAAAAACATGGGTGCGGCGCGTTACCTCACACAGGACGACTGAATGGATCCATCGGACAAAACGCAGGCACGAGTCATTGTCACGCGGCCGGTCGCACAGAGCGATCGCCTGTCGGCTTTAGTCCACGACGCCGGCGGCACGGCCATTCGGATTCCGGCCCTTGAAATTCGCAGCACCGACAGCGCGGAAGTTGCCAAAGAAGTCTTTGCTCGAATTAGGGACTTCCAGAAAGTCTTGTTTATTAGCCCGAACGCGGTACGTCACTCACTGCAATTCATAACCGCCGACACTCTGGAACAGCACCAATGTGTTGCCATCGGTGCAAGTACAGCTCAGGCAATGAGTCAGGCTGGCATCCAGTGCACGGCTCACCCTGAAAACAACTTCACGAGCGAAGCTCTGCTTGAACTACCCGAGCTTCAGGACGTGAGCAACGAAAACATTCTAATTATCCGCGGTAACGGTGGTCGCGCTCTGCTCGGCAATGAATTAACCAACCGAGGTGCCACCATTGCGTACGCCGAGGTGTATCAAAGGCAAATTCCTGAACAAAGCACCAAACTGCTTAACGACTTACTCGAACACCAGGGCGCCGACGTAGTTATCGCCAACAGTGGAGAAACGCTGTCGAACATAATCAGCATTGTCGACTCCAATTTGCACAACGAACTGTTCAAGTTACAGGTAGTCACCGGCAGTGCGCGGGTAGCCCAGGCCGCCATGACGGCAGGCTTTATCAAGCAACCCCTGGTGGCCGATACGCCTGACGATCAGGCACTCATGCGCGCCATACTAAAATGGCCAGGAGACACACCCGCGCAGAACAAAGAACGCGGCGCCGCGGCGCCCGACGAAGAAATTACCGACGGGCAGGTAACCGCAGACACTGACGCCCACAACACCAAATCTGAACGACCCGCGCCTTTGGCAACGGTTGAAAACGATGTAGACAAAGAGACTACAATGACTGACAAACCTAACGAAGATCCTACGAAGTCTGATAACGGCGACGCAATGTTTGCGCGGCCTTCCGATCAGGACGACGCTGAATTGGAAGACACTAAAACTGCCAGCGCCGAAAAAGTCGTAAGCCCGGAAGCAGACCAGGCAACCGTTAAACCAGCTCCCATCACCGCGGCGCCCGTCCCGGCGGCCGCAAAACGTGGTGGTGCTGGCATCGCCTGGCTCGCCTTGCTAATGGCGCTTTTGGCAGCCGCTGGCACCGCGTGGAACTGGTGGCAAAGCGACACACAAACAGTCACTCAGCAGGAAACGTTCGACGTTGCATCGCTCGACATCCCCTCGAGAGACGACATTCAAAATCAGATTAAAGAGCTCACACAGTCGCAGTCGGGCCGCATTACTCAGCAACTTGACCGATACGGCAACACGATTGAAACCGTTCAAGACGAACAATCTAACCTTGCCTCACAGGTACGTACACAAAAGCGCAGCGTAGACAATCTGACCGAAGAACTCACGCGAATGTCCGATTCCATCAGCGCTATGCGCGGTGTATCGGCAAGCGTACGAAACACGTGGGTACGCGCCGAAACAGAGTACTTTTTACAAACCGCCAACACCCGCCTGCAGCTTGCAGGCGACATCAAGAGCGCTACTCAGGCGCTCAAAGCAGCCGACGAACGAATTGTGGCACTTGGCGATCCCTCATTAACACCGGTCCGCGCGCAACTAAGCGAAGACCTGCTTGCGCTAGAGAGCTTGCCTCACATTGACCTGGAAGGCATCGCCCTGTCGCTCAACTCACTGGCTGCACGCATTTCGAAACTACCGCTTAGAAATCAGGCTGCCAGTACCTTCACTCGCGAAACTGCAGGCGAGTCAGAGGACAACAGTGAAGAGAGTGCGTGGACAAACGTGAAGTCAGCTTTTAGCGACACTGTCGGAAGTTTTATTCGCGTGAGTCCAACTGAAGATGCCGGTGCTGTACTACTGGCACCGGAGCAATCGTATTTCCTCTATCGCAATCTTGAACTCCAGCTTCAGGCGGCCCGAATTGCCGCGTTGCAAAGCCGACAAGCCGTTTACGATGACAGCCTGGCTTCAAGTAAAGCGTGGATTGAGGAATATTTCGATATCGAAGATTCGGGCGTAGAAACTGTGCTCGGTAGAATCATCAATCTGCAAGAAAAAACTGTCTCGCATGAGCTACCGGACATTTCCCGGTCGCTGAATCTCATCCGCTCGGTAGTTCCGGCTAGACGAACCTCAGGATCTGGCGCGTCGAACGCGGCGCCTGCTTCTCCTCCGGCGCAAAGCACTCAACCGGCTGCCTCCAATAGTGACGAGCCAGAATCATGAGAAAGAGTATCTACCTGCTTCTTTTCGCTATTCTTGCAAGCATTCTGACTCACTTCATAGCGCCCGACCCCGGTTATGTCCTCATCAACTTCCGGGGCTTTGCGTTTGAATCGTCCGTTCCGAGCCTGATCCTGATGATGATTCTTATTTACGTTTTAATCAGAGGCATCGTTTACCTATTTCGGGCACCGCGAAAATTTGGCCAGGCCGTTTCGGCGCAACGGCAACAACGTGCACGCCGCAAGTTGAATCGTGGCCTGATTGAAATGGCCGAAGGTAATTGGAAAAAAGGCGAAACCATGTTGGCACAGGGTGCTAAATCTGGTGACATGCCACTGCTGAACTACCTCAACGCCGCCAAAGCCGCCCAACTGCAGGGCGAACACGAACGGCGCGACAACTGGCTCATGCTCGCTTACGAACAAGAGCCCGACGCCAGTACCGCTGTGCTTCTAACCCAGGCCGAGCTGCAAATGGCGCATGAACAGTACGAAGAAGCCCTGGCGACTCTTCGCAAAGTCGAAGACAGCAACCCGAAACACACGCACGCCAAAGTCATGATGGGAACCATCTACGAAAAACTCGGCGACTGGGACAGTCTTTACGAACTGCTACCGTTACTTCGCAAAATTAAAAAGTCCCCCGCAATGAACGACATTACGCGGCTCATTGCCTCCGCGAGTAGACACCAGCTTGTTGCCGCTGGCAACTATGGAGACAAAGGCGCCGTCAACAAAACCTGGAACGGTCTTACTCTTGCCGCACGCAAAGAAACCGACCTCGTAAGCTGCTACGCACGCGCGCTGTGTGACTGCGACGACCACAACAATGCCGAACAGGTGGTTAAAAAAGCCATGGGCGCCCAGTGGAGCGCCGAACTTGCCACTCTCTACGGCAACATAGAAACCGACGCACCGAAAAAACAACTGGCCGTTGCCGAAAGCTGGCTGCAGTCCCGAGGCGATGACAGCTCCTTACTCATCGCCTGCGCGCGTTTAGCCATGCGCAGCGAACTGTGGGGCAAGGCCCGCAGCTATCTGGAGTCGTCACTATCAATCGACCCCAAACCTCTCGCATACCAGCTATACGGTGAACTACTCACCCAACTGGGCGAAACCGACAGCGCAGCCGCCGCCTTCCGGCAGGGACTAGCGCTCATGACTGGCGGCGTGAACCTTACCCCGGTTTTAACAGGGCCGAAGGAAGAAGAAAAAGAAAACTAATTGTGAGGACGATGCCCTTCCCCTTGTCGAGGGTTGCACTCGCGTGCCTCGTAGTCTTTTTGTTAAAAAGCGACAAAAACGAGCTACTTTGAATTGCTGCTGAGTAAGGCGTGTAAACTTTAATGCCCAGTAATTGTAATTCTCTAAAGCCATGCTACAATGTAATACATAGTAGTTAAATGTAGATGCATAATATGAGCGTAACAAGCGTTCGGCTTCAGCCTGAAATTGAAAACCCATTAGAAAAACTGGCAATAAAACTGGATAGAAGTAAAAATTATCTTATAAACCAAGCAATTAAAGAATTTTTAGCGCGTAAATCCCTTGATGAATCTCGCTGGAAAGATACTTTAGATGCTCTTGATTCGGTAAAATCAAACAATATTGTTAAAGAAAAAAATGTTAGTAAGTGGTTAGACAGTTGGGGAACCGACAATGAGTTAAAACCACCTAGAACATGAAGATATCTTATTCTCCTGAATCAATAGACGATTTAGTTCGTTTAAGAGAATTCATTGAAATTAAGAACCCACCAGCGGCTCAAAAAATTGCTTTATCTCTTAAGAAAGGAATATCCCAATTAAAATCATTTCTTTTTTTAGGGGTTGAGGTTGAACAAGCTCCTGAGCCTGAAAAAATACGTGATTTAATTATTGGTAATTATATCGCTCGTTATTTGATTCACTTAAAACGAATATACATTTTACGTATATGGCATCATAAAGAAGAGCGCTAACAACAAGATGTTGCACTGAGATTTTTCTACGCTTCGCAAAATTCCGTGAGCTTAAGCGTTGGAATTTAAGTAGAAATCGCATTTTGAATAAAGTGACGCAATTATTATCTAGGGTATACACAAGGATGTCATTATGAATAAAATTAATAGTAGACATTTGACCTGTGCCTGTCGGTTTTTCCATGGGCGGACTTTCGTTCGACCAAGGGCGCCATCAAACTCCATGTCGGGTTGAATCATGCCGGCTANNTCCATGTCGGGTTGAATCATGCCGGCTATCTACCCGAGTTTGTCACCGTCACGGACGGCAAGACCAGTGACATTACGATTGGCCGGACACTAAAAATTTCCCAAGGGCAGCATGGTCGCTATCGATCGTGGCTACAATGACTACGCTTGGTACAAACAACTGACAGAAAAGGGAATATTCTTTGTCACGCGTTTGAAGTGCAATGCGAATGTCAATGACCACCCTAATGGAGCCACCGATGTTCGCCTTAATGGCGTCACGCAGAGGTCCGATTTCAGTGCTTCAGACGGGGTGATTATTCCGCCTTTTTGGGCGCTTTTTCAAGTATTGATTTTTCGGGGCACACGTCCCCGC
>QIGP01000372.1 GCA_003228965.1 Gammaproteobacteria bacterium | reverse complement strand
CCACTTGCGCTCCCTGAATTATTTGCAGGACAGCGGCAAATCGCTGACCGCCAATTGCGGCTACGGGCACGGCTACAGCGTGCGCGAAGTCATCGAAATGGTTCAGGAAGTACACGGCAGCCCTCTTAAAATAATAGAAGAACCAAGACGCGCCGGAGATCCGCCTGCATTAGTTGCCAAAGCTGACGTCGCCCGTACCGTATTAGGCTGGACACCTGAACACGACGACTTACGCACCATTGCCAAAACCGCTTTGGCCTGGGAACAAACGCTCCAAAAGAAACGGCTCGCAAGCGCCTGACCCCATGCGGATACCGCGCCCCAAGTCGTTGAACGGCCTTTTGGTCCTGGGCTTTCTACTCGTTTCGTTACCGCTGATTTTTGCAATTATTCGCGCAGCCACTCAAATGAATGAATTTGCCACCGACTCACAGGCTCTGGTGATTCAAGGTGTGCAAGCCACAAATCAAAATCAGTCACTGCGCGAACAGCTAAGCTCCATGGAGCGCAGCGCTCGCGTGTACCAGGTGATTGGCGAACAAGAACTGCTGACCACGTATCAGGAACGTCTCGAACGCGTACGCGCAACGCTCGACGAAATTGCCACAAACAGTGCCGACGCAACCCGCACCGAACAAATTCGTGAACTGCAACGTCGGGTCAATGCCTTTGACTCGGCAATGAGAAACTCGGAACGCGAATCGATAACAATCACAAATGCACTGAACGATTTCTCGGCACTGCGCGACTTTGTTGACGGCGTGTCGCGCGACAGTAACAGGGACATTGACTCAGGGCTAAGCGAGCTACGCGAAAGCGCAGGTCGTATGCAGCGACAGCTAGCCATTCAGACCGCCCTGCTAGTCCCCTTTACCATACTCGTCGTAGTCATTTTTACGGCGCTGCTCGCACGGCCTCTACGGCAAATCGACCACGCCATCAGCACGCTTGGCGATGGCAAGTTTTCTCAACCTATTGCCGTCACTGGACCAGAAGATTTGGAAGCTCTGGGTCGGCAGCTTGAATGGCTGCGAGAACGCCTGCTTGAACAAGATCGCGAGAAGGACAAATTCCTACGGCACATGTCGCACGAGCTCAAAACTCCGCTCGCCAATATTCGTGAAGGCACCGAACTACTTATGGACGGTGCGGTCGGAGAACTGCAACCGGCACAAAAAGAAGTTACCGACATCCTGCGCGAGAACAGCGTGAGCTTGCAAAAACTGATCGAAAACCTGCTTAGCTTTAGCGCCTGGCAATCGCAGCTTTCCGATTTGCAGCTTGAAGAGTTCGAACTGACATCCCTGATACGGACCGTGATCGACCAGCAACGGCTGACGTTTTCGGCCCGCCACCTGAAGATTAAGGCGAGGCTTGCGCCAATTACGATATTGGCAGACGCATCCAAGGTCCGGATGATCATTGACAACTTGTTAACCAATGCCATCAAATTCAGCCCTGACGGCGGCGTTATCCGCCTCAACACAAGTCCGACAGCTGACGGCTATGTCATTGAAATTGCAGATGAAGGAGAAGGAGTTCCGCCGCTTGAACAGGCCAGAATATTCGAACCTTTCTACCAAGGTTCGACAAGTCAGGCCGGACACGTTAAAGGCACGGGTATCGGCTTATCAGTGGTACTCGAATGCGTTAATGCACACGGTGGCAAAATCAGTATGATTGACACTGAACGCGGCGCCCATTTCCGCATTATCATGCCTAAAGTACCCGTCAGCGGTGCAGGCCATTAACAGGAGAGATATGAATCGAGTTCGATTAGCCGGATGCATCGTCGCACTGATGGTCTTACAGAGCTGCTCTTGGGTAGGC
The DNA here is from genome assembly GCA_003228965.1 of Gammaproteobacteria bacterium. Taxonomy (GTDB): domain Bacteria; phylum Pseudomonadota; class Gammaproteobacteria; order Steroidobacterales; family SZUA-146; genus SZUA-146. The sequence continues at coordinate 7,135 of QIGP01000372.1, read as the reverse complement.
CTAAGATCAATAAAGACACCAACAACAGTCGACATCGCGCGCCAGGAACTAAGCTTGATCGACAACCACCTTACCCTGATGCACGACATTACGTCCGGCAACTACCAACAACAGGTCGATTTATTTGCAGACGTTGTTTCTCAACGGGAGCAGGACGCGTCTGCGCGCAATCGCTTTAGAGAGGCGTTGCTGCTCATTACCAGCGGACACCCGAACTCGGATAGTGGACGCGGCTATGCTGAACTTACGACAATCCTTGAACAATCTCAGGACCTGACAGGTCTCGAACGCAATCTCGCTCGCGTCATACTTAACGAAACAGAAAACGTAATGATCCTCGAAGCACGTAACTTCGAGCTGAGAACGACACTGTCCGATTCCCAAATTGTGCTCGATCAAAAAGATAACTTCGATCGCAAGAGCCTGTCGCAAGCTCGCAAGGAACTTGAATCTGCACATCAGGAAATAGACGTTCTCGAAGTTGAACTTGCACAAGCCCGAGCCAAGCTCGATGCCATCAAACGCATTGAAGTAACCTCAGAATAACGCTCATGAAATCTCCTCCGCGCATTCTGCTTGTCGACGACGACCCCGGTCTATTGCGCTTGCTGAGCATTCGCTTGTTGGCCGAAGGCTACGAAGTAGAAGGCGTGGACAATGGCAAAGCGGCAATGGATGCCACAGCCTCGTTTCGCCCCGACGTTGTGCTAACCGATTTGCAAATGGAAATCGTTAACGGCATCGAACTTCTGCAATCCATCCAACGCGAATGGCCAGGCTTGCCCGTACTTATTATGACGGCGCACGGTACCATTCCAGACGCCGTAACCGCCACCCAAAGCGGTGCGTTTGGTTTTATTACAAAACCTATCGACAAAAACGAATTGCTCGATCTTATTAGTCGCGCGATAAAAATCTCTCGACCGCCGGAATTGGAAGTAGCCGAATGGCGATGTGATATCGTGACTCGTAGCCCTTTGATTAATCAACTGCTCGACAAAGCCCATTCTGTCGCAAAAGGCGATTCACGAGTATTGATTAGTGGCGAAAGCGGCAGCGGCAAAGAACTACTTGCTACAGCAATGCATAAAGCTAGCGGCCAACAAAGTGGCAATTTGGTCATTATGAAATGCAGTACCATGGCCGAAAACCTGCTTGAAGCAGAGCTGTTTGGGCGCGCAGCCGATACTTTCTCCGACGATCCGGCGCCACGGCAAGGCCTCTATCAAAAAGCCAACAACGGCACCCTCATTCTTGATGAAGTCGCCGACATGCCAATACGGCTTCAAATAAAATTGTTACGGGTGATTGAAGAAAAACTCATACGACCTGTCGGCAGTTCTGAAACTGTAGCGGTTAATGCGCGGCTAATTTCGACAACGCACAAAGACATCAAAGCGTTAATTGTGGACGGCAAATTTCGCGAAGACTTGTACTACCGTCTGAGCCAAACAGCGCTACAACTACCCACACTAAATGAACACCCTGAAGACATTCCAATTTTGGCTAACCACTTCCTGGATAAAGCCATTACGCAAAACGATCGGCCAAGAATGGTCTACGCGCCCGAAGCCATAGAATGTTTAATGAGTGCAAAGTGGCCAGGCAATGTACGCCAACTCAAAAACACAGTGAACGAAAACATCGAGCAGTGTCGCACGCCGGTTATCAGCGTAGAGTTAGTTAAAGAAAGTCTTGGGGAGCGGTCAACCGTTCTGCCGTCCTTCACTGACGCGCGGGACGAATTTATTCGCAACTATTTATCGCAATTGCTGAAGATGACAGGTGGAAATGTGAGCCAGGCCGCACGCATGGCCAAACGAAATCGAACCGACTTCTACAAGCTTCTTTCCCGCCACCAACTCGATCCGGAAGTATTTAAACACAGCGCGAACTAGCCTGTGCCAGAGCCTCAGTCGTCGTAAATCTCAAGCTACACAAATCCCCTAGTATATAGAGGCGCCCTTATGTCTCGCCCACAGATCGTCAGCCGCACGCGCCGCTGATTTACCGTCCCAAAGTTCGGGACAACGTCCGCTAGCCCATTTGTCGTCCAGAACCCGCTGAACGTCAACCATTAAATCGCTCACCTTAACGAGTTCGTTAGTGCCCTGTTCAATGGTTATCGGGCGCTCAGTCGAAGTGCGTAAAGTTAGGCACGGAATGTTCAGATAGGTGGTTTCTTCCTGAATCCCACCGGAGTCGGTAATCACTAGTTGGGCCCCGGTTACGATGCCCATGAACTGGATGTAGCCCAAAGGCTCGCACAATTGAAGACCTTTAATTCCAGCCATTCGGTCGGCAAGTCCGAACTCTTCGATGCGCGCACGCGTGCGTGGATGTACTACGAAAATCAGCGGAATTTTTGCAGCAACTAATTCAATTTGATCGACTAACGTTGTTAGGGCATCGACGGTATCGACATTCGAAGGCCGGTGTAAGGTCACTACACCGTAGCCATTCTTGGTCAGTCCCAACTCGCTTTGAGTGTTATCTTTTTCAATTTGATCGCGCATCAACTCAAACGAGTCAAGCATGATGTTACCGATGCGAGTAATTTTCCCAGGGTCGCAGCCTTCGGACAGCAAATGCTCGTCGCCATCGGGGGACGGAGTCCACAGTACGTTGGCAATGCTGTCGGTCAGTAGTCGATTAATTTCTTCAGGCATCTTGCGGTCGCCGCTACGCAAGCCCGCTTCAAGGTGCACGGTGGGAATCCAAAGCTTGGCACCGACCATGGCACAGGCCACAGTAGAGTTCACGTCGCCTGCAACGATAATCCAGTCGGGGCGCGATTCCATGCAGACTTTTTCGTAAGCGATCATTACACCACCGGTCTGCTCGGCGTGGCTGCCACTACCCACGCCCAAGTGTACGTGGGGCTTGGGTAGGCGCAAATCGGTAAAAAACGTATCGGACATATTCTTGTCGTAATGCTGCCCGGTATGCACGATGAGTGGCGTGCACCAGTCACGCGACGCCAGCTCGTGATAGAGCGGAGCAACTTTCATGAAATTGGGGCGCGCGGCAGCAATCAAATGGACGACAATGGGTTTCATAGTAAATCTGCTATTAGAGAATGCTGTCCAAGTTTAATCGGCTACGGCCTCCAACGCAAAGTGCTATTTCCCTTCGCTGAACATAAGCTCTGCAAGTCCGTCTGAGCACCTGTGAGTGTTATACTTCGCGGCACATGATTTCAGCACCCATCGATCGTCGGACAACTCTTTTATGACCGAAACATCCAAGTCCAACGACAACGTTGGCTCGCGAGTTATTGTGGGCGTATGTTCGGCCCGGCCGCTCTTGGCGTTTTCAACATGAGTTACGAAATTTCCAACATGCCAACTACTGAATTAGTGGCACCGATTAACCGAGCCGTTTTCCCAGGTTACGCCAAACTCAAGCACGACTTGCAGTCAATGCGCGCCGGTTACCTGAAAGTTGTCGGCATTATTGCGCTAATTGCGCTCCCGGCCGCCGCTGGCATCGGCGTGGTTGCGCCGCTACTCGTGCCGGTGTGGTTAGGTGACAAATGGATCAAATCAATACCGCTCATGCAGGTGCTGGCCTTTTCAGGCGGTTTAGTCTATTTGGTTATGGCCATTTTTCTTTGGCTAATCTCTGGCAAACCGCCGGGTGCGGAGCACGATCTGATTGAGCGTGTCTGGCCAATTATTCGCAAACAGCTACCAAACGGTAAGGTTTAGTGCTCGCCAGTTGCATGCCTCAAACGACGCCCCCATCTAACGTCCTATAAACCACTTAAACACTCGCCAGAGTTATGTCGCAGCGCTAAAGACAGCGCCCAAGCGGACGATCAGAGTAAGATTTTACGCGCGACAAAAGCTTCGGCAAAGCGCGTCGGGCTGGCACTCTCTACACCGCGCAATCTTGCAAGACCGCGAAAAAGCTCTTCGTCAAACCACTGCTTGTCGAGTTGCGACTTGTAACTCTGTATAAGAATGTCAATCTTACGCGACATCACATCTTCGCTCAGCGCCACAAACGCGTTGGGCAGTTCTAACTCACCATCGAACTTGGCGATTTCGTATTCAAGCACCAAATGATTGCGGAAAGTATTCCAGGTGAGCTCGGACACTACGCGATGGTCCTGGTGTCGATCGTTACGCTGGTGGGTCAAAATCAGGGACGGGTCGGGAAGCTGCTTCAACGTTTCGAAATAGCGTTTAATACTTTCCAGGTCTGTCGGAAAAAATCCGTTGCGAAATTCTTGTGTAAGCACCTCGAAACTTTGGGCGTCGGCCAGAAAGTGACTGGCTGAAGTTCGCAACTCGGCCGCGCGCTGCTTGTTACTGGTAAACGCTACCCATGTTACATGCGCTTTAGGCCAATTTTTTAGCCAGCTTAATAGCGCGCCACCGGCACCAATGTCGATGTCATCACAGTGCGCGCCCAAACACAGAATGTGCCCCCCTTCGGCACGCATCCGGGTATCGAGTTCGGGAAACGAAATCACGCTCAGTTGTCCCAAACCTGCCATGGTCGATTACCTTTACCGTCCATACGGTCGAACGCAATCTTGTCTTTGAACGTATCCATGGCAGCCCAAAAACCATCGTATTTGTAGGACCAGAGTTTCTTTTCTGCGATTAGACGCTGGAACGGCTCTTCCACCAACTCATCACCCTCTTCGATGTAATTGAAAATCTCGTTGCGCAGTACAATAAAGCCGCCGTTAATCCAAAAATCGGTCTTGGAAGAAGGTTCAATGCAATCAACTACGCCGTCATCATTAATCACAACACTGTGAAAGGACTGCGCCGGACGTACGCCAAGCATGGCAGCAATGGCGTCGCGCTTTGCGAATTTGCCAAGATACGTATCCAGGTTAACGTCGGTAAGCTGGTCACTGTAGTTGCACAAAAAAGTACCCTCACCTTCGAGTAAATGTTTAACGCGCAACAGGCGCTGACCAATATTCGAATGTAAACCTGTATTAACAAACGTAATGTTCCAGTCGTCTACATCAGAACTTGTCGGAATAACAATCTCGCCTTTGTTTTTGTGCACAATTTCGGCACCCGTGTAAGGCCTGTAGTTCAAAAAATAGTCTTTGATCATGTCGCCTTTGTAACCCAGGCACAAAATAAAGTCGGTATGGCCGTAGTGCGCGTAGTACTTCATCATGTGCCACATGATCGGACGATCGCCAATAGGAACCAGTGGCTTGGGTATGGTGCCAGAGTGCTCGCGCAGACGCGTTCCGAGACCGCCACAAAACAAGACGACTTTCATTCAGCTTCCTCAATCAGGGGTTAATATTCAGATCGTTGTTCGATCACAATAGCGCGAAATAGTAGGCTACAGGCGTAGCGGTGTCCAACACACGGGTCTCAGTTTTCGCGGCGATCCCTGCTGCATCGCATCATTGTGAGTAAAATATAATCTGTTTAAGGGCATCTCTAATGCCTAGGGATTTGCAGATTGAGTCCACGGGTTTTTAGAGATGCCCTTAAACGTCTATGGCGAAATTATCGACAAAATATTCCGCCAACGACAACGAACAGGTAAATGCTGGAGACACGGCGTTGAGTACGTGGAAAGAGCCTTGATCACCCTCGTAGACGAAGTCCATTTCAAGTTTATTGGTGCGCTGGTCTATGAGCTGCGCACGTATACCTGCAGGACCCCACTCAGCGAAACCGTCTTGTTCGACATTTTCAGCAAGCTCACCTGCGAGCTTGATCATTGTAGATTTCAGGTATTTGGGTAGTTCCGCAATGACCAGGTCCCTAAAGCCAAAATCGTTACGTAGAAACAAACCGGCCTGTTGAGACACAATGCTCGTCATTTCACGTGGGCTAAAACGTTGCACGCCTTTGTAGTGCTCCCGCCAAAACGCTGGAATAGCGGTCGGGCCAATGCTCACCTGGCCGTCGGCGGCTACCGTGTAGTGAACGCCAAGAAACGGATTTGCAATATCCGGTACAGGATAAATATTCGTCTTTACCGTACCTACGCGGCCTGCGTTCAGATAGAGCCCTTTGAACGGCATGATCGTGTAGTGCTCGCTGAAACCAAACTGTTTCGCGACGCGATCAGCGTAAAGCCCTGCAGCGTTAATGACAAAACCGGCTTGCACTTTACGGTCAGAAAAAATCAGTGTGTCATTGCTGCGCGCTACAAACGCGCAGTTGGTAACAATGTTAATATTGTTATTGTGAGCGTCTTCAACAAGTGCACTCATGACTTCACGCGGATTTACAGACACCGTATCGGGCGACCAAAGACAGTCGCCTCTGGATTTAACACGAGGTTCAATTTTGCGTGCCTCATCCAAAGTCAATCGCTCAAGCCGAACACCGTTAGCCCCGGCGCGCTCGAGCAGCGTGTCGAGCACCGGAACGTCGGCCTCCTTGCGCGCCACGACCAGCTTGCCGCAACGGTTAAGGGCCAGTCCCCGGGATTCGCAGTAGGCGGCCATCTTGCGACTGCCTTCACGGGTAAATTTGGCTTTGAGACTGTCGGCCGTGTAGTAGAACCCCGCGTGCAAGACGCCACTGTTGCGGCCGCTGGCGTGAAAACCGCACTGATTTTCCTTATCAAAAACAGTGATGGAGGCTTGCGGTTGACGTCGCCTGATTTCAAGTGCCACGGTGATTCCGACGACCCCGCCGCCGATAATGACAAAATCTGCCTTGCTTAGACTCACCCGCTGTTCCCCTGGCTGCTCAGAAGCTGATTACTATACCTTTTTTGTGACGTTCGGCTAAAAAATCCTGGTGCGCTCAGGTATAATTCCGGCCCTTAAAAGGAGAGATACTCGTGACCCTGTGCCTATCACAACTGCTGACACACGGCGGTAAGACCAGCGACAATGCCATCGCCATTCGCGATAAGAGCGGCGAGCTCAGTTATGGTGAACTAATAGACCTGGTTCAGAGAGTCTCCAATGGTGTCATTCACTCAGGCTGCAGCCAGCACGACCGTATCGCGGTATACCTGCCAAAACAGATTGAAACGGTAGCGACCATGTTTGGTGCCGCTCACGCGGGCTGTGTTTTCGTACCGGTAAACCCTCTGCTCAAACCAGCCCAGGTGCAGCACATACTCAGCGACTGCGACGTCCGGGTGCTAATCACTTCCAGAAGCCGCGCGTCGGGGCTTAAAG
>QIGP01000238.1 GCA_003228965.1 Gammaproteobacteria bacterium | reverse complement strand
CCAGGGTGTTATCCGATATTTTGTCAAGGTGTTTAGAGAGGGTTTTATGGAACGCGCAACGCAAGAACGCCTGGTAGGTGCGACGCTGCTAATCGTCGCTGGTGTGATTCTAATTCCGTGGTTACTGGACGGCAGCATGACAGAACCTGGTATCAATGAGCAGGAACTGGTGTTGCCGGGTGGACGCGACAGTGGTAATGAAACTCGTCGAATTTCACTTGAAGTTCCGCGGCAGAACGTTCCGGGTTCAGCTAGCTCAGGTTCAACTGGTGCGAAACCTGCAAACTCCGCGTCAAACCAAACCGCCTCTGTGTCGGCAGAATCAGTACAAGAAGTTGATGCTCGCACGGTAAGAGGCGTTGATCAGCCTCCTGCAATGAAACTGCCGAAACCCGAACCGCGTCAGGCGTCGACTACCGAGGCGCCGACAAGGTTTGCGAAGCCTGTGCCTAAATCAGAACTATCAAAACCTCAGGCGACCCCAGACTCTGGTGCCGTAGCCAAGCTTGATCCTCCGGCACCTGCGCAACCTAAGCCCAAACCTGTAAAGCGGGAAGTCGCGTTGAAGGCGCCAGCGGTGGAAACAGCAAAACCCACCGTTAAGCCAACAGTGGTTGTCAAAACGCCTGCGCAGACCGCTAAAAGCGTCTGGGCCGTTCAGGTTGGGAGCTTTGCCAGCGAGCAAAATGCCGAGCGACTGGCTGCACTCCTGCGCGATAAGAGTTACAAGGCGTTTGTCATGCGCAATGTTATAGACGGTCGGATCCGGTTTCGCGTTCGCGTGGGTCCCGTAAGTGAGCGCAAACAGGCACAATTGCTGGCTACTGCGCTGCGTGAAGATCGTCAACCGGCGAGAATTCTAAGTCATCCCTAGATGTCCTGGCGTAGCGTACGAGCTATGAGCGTGTAAATCTCGGGGAAACCACCATTTTTCGGGCATTTTTGGGCGACAAGCTGTCCCGGTATCTCGCCAGGCAGCGTGCGCCTGTGGCTCGATCATTTCAGTAGTGGGTTCGGGCATTTCATCTCAGACAAGGGCGAGTATCCTTGCTAGAATGCGCAGCATCTCTAACAACTGAGTAGTCCTAGCCATGATCACGATTGACTATCTGATTGTCGCCGTATTGCTGATTTCCATGATTGTCGGTTTTTTCCGCGGATTTTTCCCGGAACTGATCTCTATCGTTACCTGGATAGTAGCCATCTTTGCCGCCATGAATTTCAGTGGATGGGTAGAACCATACTTACAGGGGAAATTGGGCTCTGTGGTCGTTGAGCTTTGGGCAGCCAGGCTCATCATGTTTGTGACTACGTTGATATTGGGTGGCCTGCTCGGACAACTGGTGTCACTTGCAATCGACAAGTCTGGACTGAGTGGCACTGATCGCATGCTTGGCCTGACCTTTGGCATCGTGCGTGGAGCGGTAATTCTGGGTGCTCTTGTTGTTCTGGGTCAGCTGATGGGCTTTCCAAAAGAGCCCTGGTGGCCTCAATCCAAACTTATCCCTATGATCGAACGCGTGGGTGACACCCTTCGCATCATGGCTCCCGATAGCGTAAACGATTTTCTTAACGACAAGATTGGACCTGTGCATGTGCCAATCGATGGCATAGAGTCCCCGGACTCTGTAAGCAGCGAAGACGTTCCTGTCACTGTCGACAACTGAATTAGCTAACTAGATAAACGGTAGGCGAACATGTGTGGTGTGGTTGGAATTGTAGGTAGAAGTCCTGTCAACCTGGCCATTTACGATGCGCTAACGGTTTTACAGCATCGCGGACAGGATGCAGCAGGCATTGTTACGTGCGACGGCAATCGCCTTTTTGCACGCAAGAAAAACGGTTTGGTCCGTGACGTGTTTAGTCAGAACCACATGATAGAGCTTGTCGGCAACTACGGCTTGGGCCACGTACGCTACCCTACGGCCGGTAATTCAAGCTCGCTTGAGGCTCAGCCGTTCTATGTGAACTCCCCCTACGGCATATGCCTTGCACACAACGGCAATCTGACCAATGCCGCTGAGCTGAGTAATATGCTTGTGCGCGACGATCGTCGCCACTTGAATACGGGTTCTGATACAGAAGCGCTTCTTAATGTCTTCGCGCACGAACTACAAACCGTCGACCGTGCGGCACTGGCCGCCGACGATATTTTTACTGCAGTGCGTGCCGTACACCGTCGTTGTCGCGGTGGCTATGCGGTAACGGCGCTCATAGTCGGGCAAGGTGTTGTCGGCTTTAGAGATGCGCACGGTATACGGCCTCTGGTGCTCGGCAGGCGCGAAACTCCTGACGGTCGTGAGCATATGCTTGCTTCTGAAAGCGTTGCGCTGGATACATTGGGATTCGAGCTGGTGCGCGATGTAGCGCCTGGCGAAGCAATCTATCTCGACCTCAACGGTCGAGTTCACAGCGAAATGTGTGCACCTAAAGCGCAACTCAATCCCTGTATGTTTGAGTTTGTTTACTTCGCGCGTCCTGATTCAATCATTGATAATTGTTCTGTTTATAAAGCACGACTGCGCATGGGAGAGAAGCTGGCGGACAAAATACTTCGCGAGTATCCAAATCACGATATAGACGTGGTGATTCCTGTGCCCGATACATCGCGAACGGCCGCCATGCAGGTGGCCCATCACCTCGGCGTTAAAAATCGCGAGGGCTTTATGAAAAACCGCTATATCGGCCGTACTTTCATCATGCCGGGGCAGGCCTTGCGCAAGAAATCAGTGCGCCGAAAACTCAATGCCATTGATCTTGAGTTTCGCAACAAGAACGTGTTGCTGGTTGATGACTCAGTGGTTAGAGGTACAACTTCTCAGCAAATTATCGAGATGGCAAGAGAAGCCGGAGCGAATAAAGTGTATTTTGCATCGGCTGCACCCGCGGTGCGTTATCCCAATGTCTACGGCATAGACATGCCGGCGACAAAAGAGCTCATTGCTCATGGTCGCAGCACGGAAGAGGTAGCAAGGTTAATTGGCGCCGACTGGCTGGTGTACCAGGACCTGGAGGACTTGATTGAAGCGGTGGGTCACGACAAGGCCGATATTGAATGCTTTGATACTTCGTGTTTTTCAGGCATTTATGTCACCGGAGACGTAACAGCGGCTTACTTAAACCGACTGGAGCAGCAGCGGGCCGACACCACTAAAGCACGCTCGAACCGCCAAAAAAGTTTGTTTGACGATGACGGTCGCAACGCCGTGGAGGCGATGTAGTCGTTTATCGCTGAGCGCAACTATTAGCGCTGGTAGAACCTTGCTAATCGGGAGCTTATGTGACAGGCATCACGGTGCTATCATAGCCACGTCACGCATAATTTGTTAAGTATATGCGAAAGCCTGGGGCGAACATGACGCTTGAAACAGCAGCTTTGGCAGCCGAACAAATGGATCCGGCGATCCGTGCGCTGCTACCAAATTACATACGCCGTCGCGAATCCGACGTTGAGACTATTGCGCTTTTAATGAGCCGCAAGGACTTTCAAGAAGTCGGCCGACTGGCCCATAACATGCGCGGTTCGGGTGCGGCTTATGGCTACCCGCGCATAACAGAATTAGGTGGGCTGATTGAAGAAGCCGCCAGTTCACAAGACGTCGACGCACTTACGGCTCTGGCCGAAGAGCTAGACATTTGCGTTAAACAAATGCGCCCCTGAGACCTATCCGTCTAAATGGGGCGCGAGGCCAGACTCGCATGACGCCCCAACAACTTCGGAAGTTCGATTGAAAACCCGACCGCTACGCGCACTGATCATAGATGACCATGATGAGTTTCGTGATCTTTTGCGACATCACATCACTACCGAGTGGCCAGAAGCCGTGGTCGAAGAAATTGATCCGGTTCATCAAGGTTCCGCTGTTTTTGATCTCGATGCGAGTCAGTTTGACGTGGTGCTTCTCGATCATAACCTTGGCGCCTATACCGGTTTGCAATTGCTCGAGGTATTCCGCAAAGATCCATCATTCCCGCCCATCGTTTTTCTGACGGCGCACGGTGACGAACGATTAGCGGCTGCGGCGATTAAGAATGGTGCTGATGACTATCTTCCCAAAAAGGGAATGACCCATTCGCTGCTGGTGACAACCATTCGCGAAAGTCTTCGCGCGACTTTAATGACTTCGTTAAGGCCGGGACGCTTTGTAACGCCAGGTCACGGCGACTCTGTCGTAGGAGTTAAGGTCAAGGGCTATCAAATTCTCAAGAAACTGTCTACGGGAGTTGGTTCGGTTGTGTACGTTGCTCACAGCGAATCCCGAAAAGAAGACGTTGTACTAAAGTTACTGTACGGCGATTTTGAACTCTCCGATGAGCACGAAGTCCTGGAACGTTTTTTGATCGAGTTCCAATCGATCGCAGCAGTACAACACTCAAATGTAGTCAATATTTACGACGTCGGAGTGGCGGATGACCACGCGTTTATCGCCATGGAATTTATTCGCGGCGGAAGTTTGCGCGATCGCCTGGCAACGCAGGGGGCTCTGCCTCCGGCGGAAGCTATAGATATCGCATTGCATATCACTGACGCCCTTACGGCCATCCATCACGTAGGTATTTTGCATCGCGACCTGAAACCTGGGAATGTCATGTTTCGGGAGCAGGGTGGCCCCCCCTGTATCATCGACTTTGGTTTGGCCAAGCAGGTGCAGATCGACCGGGAAATCACCTTGCCGGGTAAAATATATGGGACGCCGTACTACATGAGTCCGGAGCAGGGACAAGGGCACGAGATCGATGAACGTAGCGATTTTTACAGCCTCGGCGTGTTGCTATTTGAGCTGCTGACTCGCAGAAAGCCATACGTTGCAGGTACTCCGATAGCGTTGCTATTCAAGCATGCGCACGCACCCATCCCCAAGCTCGATGAGAGTTTGCAGGCATATCAACCACTTATTGATTGTCTGTTGGCTAAAGACCCCGATGATAGACCGCCTTACGCAGCTCATCTAACGGCGGTATTAAAAGAATATAAAAGGTTGTAAACTTAACAGGTTAGGTCACTTATTCACGCCGGTTGGCGACGCTTCCAAGGTAGGGCACGGATTGAACAACACAAATAAAAACTTAAAGCTGAGAATTGCACTGTTGGAAGACGACGTCGATCAAGCCGAGCTAATCGCGGTTTGGTTAAAATCGGCCGGACATACCGTAAATCACTTTTCATCGAGCCGTTCGTTTTTGCGCGAGGTGCTTAGAGACAGCTATGACCTCCTGGTGCTGGACTGGATAGTGCCAGACATGGACGGAGTGGAGGTTATGACGCGCGTTCGAAGCAGTGCGCGTCACTACACGCCAGTGCTTTTTGTAACGGCTAAAGATACCGAAGACGACGTTGTGGCCGCACTTGGGGCGGGCGCCGACGACTACATGGCGAAGCCTCTGAGCCAACGCGAGTTCGTTGCGCGAGTGAGTGCTGTTGTGCGCCGCGGTAACGTGGATGCGGGTAAGAACGAGATGCCTGAACTAACGCCCTACGAAGTCAAACTGGATCGTAAACAGATCTCGCTTGACGGCGAGCAAGTCGAGCTCACTCATCGTGAGTTTGACCTGGCCGTATTCATGTTTCGTAATGCAGGAAGGGTGGTTTCGCGCAGTCACATTCTCGAAAGCATTTGGGGAATACACGGCGCCGATCTAAACACGCGCACCGTTGACACCCACATAAGCCGACTGCGCAAGAAACTTAAAATTGGGCCGGAAAAAGGCTGGAAACTGTCGGCCATCTATCAGCACGGATACCGCCTTGAACGTACTGACCTGGTAGAAGCATGATTTGCTTCTCTTAATAACTGAACGAATTTCAGGAATAGTTTAACCATGAGTAAGAAGACCGAGTCCAGCACTTCACAGGATATTGCCGCCGGTATGTCCGCCGACAGTGATAGCCAGGAAAACGTCGATAAAATTCGAGATATTTTATTTGGCGGTCAAATGCGCGACTACGAATCGCGTTTTCGTACCATGGACAAACTTATCAGCCAGGAAACCTCGAGGCTGAGTAACGACATCAGTGCGCGCCTCGACCAGCTCGATACTTACATTAAAAACGAATTCAATGTCCTTAACGAGAAGTTGCTAAGCGAAGGGAAAGAACGCAAGAATGCGTCCGAAGACCTGGCGGGCAGCGTGGCTGATATGCGCAAAGTGCTTGAAAATCGCATTGCCGATGTCGACGAAGTCCACGGCTCAGCTGAGCAGGAGATACGCGGTCGTTTGCACGAGCAGGCTACGGAACTGCTCGAAGCCATGCGCAACAATCAGGTAGCCATTGAAACCAGTTTGCGCGATGAATCCAGGCGTCTTGGGGACGAAAAAGTCGCACGTAGCGATTTGGCAGGTTTGTTTAGCGAAGTGGCTTTGCGGCTGCAACGCGAATTTGATTTACCCGACGACAAGTAATCAATAGACACTTGAGTCGCGCAATTGAATGATCTTGATAAAATCAAACAGATTCTTTTTGGCAACGAAAAGAAAAGGCTCGACTCTCTGGTAAGAAGGCTTGAACGGCCGGAGTCCAGAACGGCTGATGTTGCCGATATTCTGCCTGACGCGGTTACCCGCAGCTACAACATGGATGATCGGCTTGGGAAAGCCCTAAGTTCTCCTCTCGAATCAACTTTAAGCGAAGCGATCCGGCGCGAACCTAAAAAATTTGCCGATGCGCTGTATCCAGTAATGGGTCCGGCGATTCGCAAAGCGATTGCCGAGGCAATAAAGTCCACCCTACAAACAATCAATACAGCAATCGAAGAAAAATCTGTTGGTAATCGATACAAGGCGTGGAGAGCAGGCGTGCCTCTCGCCCAATACGTTTTTCAGAAAAGTGTGGTGTACCGTGTCGACGAAGTCTATCTGGTAGACCCTGAATCTGGTCGTCTGGTTAGCTACCTGTACCATCCTGATGTAGACCTAAAAGATGAAGACGCCGTCTCCGCCATGCTCACGGCCATCCAGGATTTCGTTCGCGATTCGTTTGCCCATGGCACGGGCGGCGGTCTGGGTAGCGTAGTCATTGATGAGTATACGGTGCTTGTTTCGCAAGGACCTCACGCCATGCTCGCCTGTGTGGTGCAAGGAGTTCCTCCGGCAGAGCTAAAAGTAGAGCTAGATGCGGCTAATGAGCGTGTGCATTTGCGTCACTCCCAGGCGCTAGACGACTTTGACGGTGTGGCAGGTTCAATCAAGGGCCTCGATATTGAGCTCGAGAACTTGTTGAGAGTGCAACGAGCCACCCCCGCTGAAGATAAGCCATTAATCGGTTGGAAAGGTAAGCTGGTACTTTTTACCGTGTTTGCTGGCTTTTTATACCTGTTAGCAAATGCTTTCCTGATGAATGCGAAAGTTGAGAAACTGGCATCGCTTATTCGCCAAACACCCGGAATTTTAACCACCGAAATTTCCAGGCTCGGCCACCGGGGGGTTAGTGTTGAAGGGTTGCAAGATCCTTTGGCTGCGAATCCTGTGGAGCTCGCGGCTAAAGTTGGCATTGAGTCAGACCGCCTACGCACTACGTTTCAGTCGTTTCAATCGCTCGAACCAGACATAATTGAAAAACGCGCAGTCAGCATTTTAGCGCCGCCCGAAAACGTTGTGCTGCAGTTCAGTAACGGCGTTCTAATTGCGCAAGGTAGCGCTTCAGCTTCTTACCGAGAGCAGTTGGCCACGCTTGGCCCAATGATTGGTGGGGTAAGCGTCGTCAACGTATCCGGATTGCGTTTGGACGATTCTGCTTTACTGGAAGAGGTGCGTCGTAAACTTCTTCCGCCAGACTCTGTGGACCTGAGTGTCACACACGGCGTGGTCGTGGTGTCTGGTGTTGCGCCTAAAAAATGGCACGACATTCTCGCAACGACGCAGTCGCTGGTGCCAGGTGTTAGCGACGTAAACAGCAAAGCGCTAAAGCTTGAAGAGCGAGTAACGCTGGTTAACCTTGTGGCCCAACTCAATGGTCGTACAGTATATTTCAACACGGGTTCGGAGTTACTGCCTAACCAGGACGCGAAAATCAGTAAAGCTGCTGCAGCACTACGCGAGTTCGAGCGTTTGTCAAAAGTACTAAACCTCGACGTTTCATTTAGGGTGGTAGGAGAGGTTGACGGAACTGGAAACGAGGCACTCAATGAGTCACTCATGGCGCGGCGCGCCGGTACCTTTAGGGATGCGCTTATCTCTTATGGCGTTTCTTCTTCGTTGCTGTTAATCGAAACGTCAACAATCCCCACGCAAGATGACGCCGATCCGAAGAAACGTCGTGCTGTGCTAAAGATGTCCTCAAATAACTAATATAAACAGGATTTAAATGGCTGAACTGACCAAAAAGATTTGCATCATAGGTGATTTTGCCGTAGGCAAAACCAGCTCGGTTGCACGGTGCGTTAACGACGTATTTTCCGACAAGTATCTGACAACTGTTGGCGTAAAAATTGACACAAAAGAGATGACAGTGGGTGTGGCTGCAACGCCTGTAAAACTGATTATCTGGGATATTGCAGGTACCGATCGTTTTTCGGCGGTCGAGTTTTCTTACCTTCGAGGTTCAAGCGGTTTTATTCTGGTCGTTGACGGTACGCGTTCTCACACGCTGGACGTTGCGAAACGACTGCGTACGGAAACTCAGGAGCGCTACGGCGACATACCGTGCGTAACACTCGTTAACAAGTCCGATCTCGCAGGTGAATGGGAAATTGATGACGAGACTATCGCGGCTCTTGAGAGCGACGGTTTTTTTCCTTTTGTAACAAGCGCCAAAACCGGCGCTAACGTAGAGCTCGCCTTTGAACGATTGGCAGAGCTTGTCGTTACCGACCAGTAATGTCTCTTCCACCCGCAGTAACTCGTTACCTGTTTAATCGCGACACGGCTCATCGACGCGCCATTTGCCTGACGCTGGATGCTTCGTACGTGGTGATCGACTCCTGGGGCGATGTTGGGGCGTTAACGCAAGATTCTGTAGAAGGTAGCGACGCCCGCGAGTT
>QIGP01000047.1 GCA_003228965.1 Gammaproteobacteria bacterium | reverse complement strand
ACAAAGTGCAAAGGTTGTCGCGCCGGACCGGAAGCTCGCATACAACGCATTGCGACGGCACCGTGTCGAGCCATGTGCGCAAGTGGGCTATGCGCGTGTGGACACAACGAGCAGGAGCCGACTCTTTGAGCCTTGTTAACCACCTTGTCATGCAGACAGTTTGATTCCAGCGGATTCGTCAAGCGAGCGCTAAATCATCGGAAAATGACTGGTTATGGAGTGATGCATCGCCCGTTCATGAGTCTATCCGGTTCTTACGTCGTTCTCGTTGGCATGAGTTTGCAAGATTTCCACCGAGTTGGTAGACGGTCGAATCGTGTGTGATAAAATAGCGATTGAAAAGTTAGTAATGTGCTTCGCTTGAGACGATCGCCCAGTGGCGGTCATGTTCTGCATCGTTAACAATTTATGCAAGACCAGTACGAGAGCACCTCGCATTTATGACACACCTTTTTGATTCCAAAACGCTCTTGCGTCAGCGCAACCGAAGCGCCGGAAAATTCTTCAGCGCCACCGAATTACCAGCGCAGGTTGAACAAGAACTGGTGGAGCGACTGGATATTCTGACGCTTGAGCCATCGCAAGTCCTGGTGCTGGGAGCCGTATCAGCACATACACTGGAAACGCTTTGCAGTCGTTTTTCACAGGCGCATTTCACGGTGGTCGACAGCGCCGAGCGTATGCTGAGCTGTCTGCGCGACTCAATTGAAGAGTCATTGGCGCCGCGCTTCACGCTAAAGCACGTTCCCGGGTGGGTGTTCGACGATGAACGAGCACCTTTCGATCTTGTGTTCAGTAATTTTTACTTATCTTTTAGCGACGACCTGAACGAGGCCTTTGCCCAGCTACATCAGGTCTTGCGCGCCGACGGCTGTTTTCATTTTTCCTGTCTGGGTCCAGATTCGTTTGCAGAGCTACACGCTGCCTGGGCGAAAGCCGATCCGGACGATGTGCATCACACGCTGATTCCACCGGACATGCACGATGTTGGCGATGCGCTGGTGCACGCCGGATTTCGTGAACCGGTCATGGATCGGGAGAATTACACGCTAACGTATTCGAGCAGCGCCGCGCTGATGGGCGATTTGCGCAATCATGGCGTGAGTAATGGTTTTGCGGCAAGACGAAAAGGCCTGACGGGTCGGTCGCTATGGGACAGGTTCGCCTCGGCGTTGAGCACCGATGATGAGAGCGGGCGATTAGTGTTGACGCTGGAAGTGGTCATTGGACAGGCCTGGCGAGGCGATGGCATGAGTCAGCAGCGACGGCCGGATGGTGCGGTTGGAATTTCGCTAGAAGCGCTGGCACATCAGCTTCGATCGGAGCAGGAAAACGAGGACTGAGTAACGGCAGGAGCCGCCTGACACGGCAATCTGGCGGTAGAATTGACCAGAAGATGAGCGCGCAACTCTCTGAAGTTGTCGGTCAGATTAAAAGCTTGTGCGGCGCAAAATCATACTTGATCGACTCTGTTAAGTTATTGTAATTATTATAGTAATCATTCTTTTTAAGGGTCTCCCTTCGTTGCCTTTTGGAGGCTCTTGCAGTAGCATTTGTCACGCTCACCTAATTTAGAACGAGTCAACAATGGAGCCCCGCAACCCTGCTCAGAACAAAGAGCCTCTGACGGTGCTGAGCCTCGCGCCAAATTGCGCGCTTAGCGACGCTCACGCGCGCCTGTTTATGGGTTCGCCAGTGTTTGGCACGCTGATCGTTTCTGGCCGTATTGCGTTGGCCGGATTCTGGCTGGTCCTGCCATTTGCAGGACTCGAACTGATGGCTGTGGGGTACGCCCTCGCATTGTCCTTGAAGCGCGGCCGTTACAGAGAAGTGTTGCGAGTATTTAATGACGAATTTGTTGTCGAGAAAGGAGTACAAAACGTCGAAGAACGGGTAGAATTCCCGCGCTACTGGGCCACAGTGCAGTTGGTACCCGCCCGCGTGGCGTCGTACCCCAGCAGGCTCATGGTTAGCTGCATGGGGAGCACATTAGAAATTGGCGAATTCTTAACCGAATCCGAACGAGTGGGTTTGGGCAAACGGCTGATTAGTCTAGTGGGCCCTGTTGCAACGTTGCCGCAGGTTGCGTCGGCAAGATAAAAGTTTGGTCGGGCCAAAAGGTCTGATCTTTACGCGTTTGAGGCTAATCCTCAAACAACAGATTTTTTACACACTGGTTGTAAATAGGAGACCAGTCGATGAAGACAACACTTGTCGGGCGCTTGGTTCAGCGCACAGTTGGATTGATGGTTGCGGGCATTAGTTTGCCGGCGCTGGCTGCCTGGGAGCTGAACTTTCAGGAAAGCGTCACCGATGTCGGCCAGGAAATCTACGATCTTCATATGCTCATTTTCTGGATTTGCGTAGGAATCGCAGTCGTTGTGTTCGGCGCCATGATTTATTCGATCATCAAACACCGCAAATCGGTTCATCCAGATCCTGCCACGTTCACGCACAGTACTTTGGCTGAGATTGGCTGGACCACTATACCAATTATTATCCTGGTGGTCATGGCGTTTCCAGCAGCCAAAGTACTCGTGAAGCTTGAAGACAATTCAAAGGCGGACCTCACCGTCGAAGTCACAGGCCACCAGTGGAACTGGCACTACAAATATCCAGAGGACAACGTCCAGTTCTTCTCCAAACTGGATGAAGCATCGAACATTGCCCGCCGTGGCATCAACAACATTGACGTGAACACCGTGGCAAACTATTTGCTCAACGTCGACCGTCCAATGGTCGTGCCAGTGAATAAAAAGGTAGTGATCAAGCTTACCGCCAACGACGTTATTCACGCTTGGTGGGTGCCTAAACTTGGCGGCAAACGCGACGCTGTTCCAGGCTTCATTAACACGCTTTGGTTCAAGGCCAACAAGATTGGTACGTACCGCGGACAGTGTTCCGAACTGTGCGGGCGTGGCCACGGTTTCATGCCCATCGTGGTTGAAGTTGTAAGCGACGCCGATTACGCCAAATGGGTAATCAGTCAGCAGGACGGTTTAACCTCGGTCTCTACGGCTTCGCCAATTCCCGGCGCGACTGGTTCAGTAGCAGCATCAACGCCTGTTATGACACAAGAGAAAGTCGTTACGACGGCCGGTTCCATGGTTGATGAAGTTGCGGTTATGGCGCCCGCCATGGATAAAGCTCAGCTCATGAAACGCGGTGAAGAGGTTTACCAGGTTAACTGCATGGCCTGTCACCAGGCCAGTGGTGCGGGGTTACCGCCCGCGTTTCCGGCGCTTACTGGTAGCGAAGTTGCCACCGGTCCTGCCGAAGGACACATCGACAATATACTAAATGGACGGCCGGGTACTGCCATGGTCGCGTTTGGTCGCACCTTGTCCGACGAGGACATTGCGGCGGTAGTAACTTACGTACGAAATGCACTAGGCAATAGCGTCGGCGATGTGGTGATGCCAGCTGACGTGGCCGCCCTACGCGGCGAATAACGGAGATTTACGGCTATGACGACTCACGCAGCAGATCACGATCATCACGACGACCACGGCCCGGTAAAAGGTTGGCGCCGATGGGTATACGCGACTAACCACAAAGACATTGGCACCATGTATCTGGTCTTTGCCTTGTCAATGTTCTTTGTCGGTGGAGCAATGGCTTTTGTAGTTCGTGCCGAACTGTTCCAGCCAGGCCAGCAATTTGTTGACCCGGGCTTTTTTAACCAAATGACCACCATGCATGCTTTGTTCATGATTTTTGGTGGCGTCATGCCCGCCTTTGTCGGTCTTGCCAACTGGATGATTCCTCTTCAGGTTGGCGCGCCCGATATGGCGCTGCCACGCATGAACAACTGGAGCTTCTGGATTCTTCCGTTTGCCTTCACTATGTTGTTCTCTACTTTGTTTATGGCTGGTGGTGCTCCGGCGAGTGGCTGGACCATGTATCCGCCGTTAGTGCTGCAAACAGGTAACGCGTTTCCGTTCTTGATTTTGTCGGTCCATTTGATGGGTATTTCGTCCATCATGGGTTCTATTAACGTAATCGTTACCATTATGAATATGCGTGCTCCTGGCATGACCTTGCTCAAGATGCCGCTGTTCACCTGGACCTGGTTGATTACGGCCTACCTTCTGATTCTGGCTATGCCTGTGTTGGCAGGTGCCGTCACCATGTTGCTCACAGACCACTATGCAGCGACCAGTTTCTTCAACGCGGGAGGTGGCGGTGACCCCGTTATGTTCCAGCACATTTTCTGGTTCTTCGGGCACCCGGAGGTTTATATCATGATTCTGCCGGCGTTCGGCGTGGTCTCCGAGGTCATTCCTACGTTTGCACGCAAGAAACTGTTTGGATACTCGGCCATGGTGTACGCCACCGCCAGTATCGCCTTCTTGTCGTTCATCGTGTGGGCGCACCACATGTTCACCGTTGGCATGCCTCTTTCTGGTGGGCTGTTCTTTATGTTTGCCACCATGATGATTGCGGTGCCTACCGGCGTTAAAGTTTTCAACTGGGTTGCCACCATGTGGCGTGGCTCCATGACTTTTGAAACGCCTATGTTGTTCGCAGTAGCCTTTGTGTTCCTGTTTACCATTGGCGGGTTTTCGGGTTTGATGCTTGCGATCGTGCCGGCCGATCTCCAGTATCACGACACTTACTTTGTCGTTGCTCACTTCCACTACGTGCTGGTGCCTGGTGCCGTGTTCGGTATCTTTGCCGCCGTGTATTACTGGCTGCCGAAGTGGTCTGGCAACCTGTACGACGAGAAACTTGGCAAAATCCATTTTTGGATGTCGGCTATTTTTGTCAACGTCACGTTCTTCCCGCAGCACTTTCTTGGGCTTGCAGGTATGCCGCGACGTATTCCGGATTACGCCACTCAATTTACCGATTTCAACATGATTTCGAGTATTGGTGCGTTCTTCTTTGGGACCAGCCAGCTGTTGCTCGTGTACATCGTTATTAAATGTGTTCGCGGTGGTGAAAAAGCAAGTTCCCGCGTGTGGGAAGGTTCGCACGGCCTCGAATGGACGTTGCCGTCACCGGCGCCGTATCACAGCTTTGAAACACCACCATCAATCGACTAACTATTGAGTTCAATAATGCAAAAGCGGAATCCAATGACAGACGAAAAAGACGCAGCCCGGTCCGGTGCAATACGCCACGCGTTGTGGCTGGGCGTTACTGCATTTGGAGTGTTTGTAACATACATCGTGTATGTCTACATGTACATGCTTAACAATTAGTGCGGTGAGTTAACAACGTGATTGAACCGAACATCGAAGGGCCTGTGCCACAAAGCCGCGCACGACTCGCGGGATCTTTGCTGGTATTAGCCGTGGCAATGTTCGGCTTTGGCTATTTGCTGGTGCCCTTGTACAACATTTTATGTGAAATCACGGGGCTCAATGGCAAAGTGTCGGTTGAGGCGGCAATTGTGACGGAAGCGCCGGACATGAGCCGGGAAGTCACGATAGAATTTATGTCGTCCGTGAACGCTAACGGTGCGTGGGAGTTTGAGCCAGTAGTCACGAAAATGAGTGTGCATCCAGGCAAGTTGTACACCATTGAATACATGGCTCGAAACATGCTGGAGCAACCGACCACAGGGCAGGCGGTTCCGAGCGTAGCACCAGGAGTGGCGGCCAGGTATTTTCAAAAAACGGAATGCTTTTGTTTTACCGAACAGGCCTTTGAAGCGACTGAAAAGCGCTTGATGCCTGTAACTTTCATCGTCGATCCGGAGTTACCGGGTGACGTGGAATTGATTACATTGTCGTACACATTTTTTACCAAGCAACCACCAGCGGTGGCAGCGAACACGCGAGATTAGGGTTTATTATGTCTGAAGCTACGCAAAAATATTACGTTCCTCATGGAAGCCATTGGCCGATTGTCGGTTCAATTTCGCTGTTCCTGATGGCGTTTGGAGCCGGAACCTGGCTGAACGGCGGCACCCTTGGTAAGTTCATGACGATCGCAGGTGTAGGCGGCATTCTTTGGATGATTTTTGGCTGGTTCGGGCAAGTCATAGGTGAAAGCCTCCAGGGCAAGTTCGGGGAAAAAGAAGACGGCTCGTTCCGCATGGGAATGATCTGGTTCATCATGTCCGAAGTGATGTTCTTCGCCGCGTTTTTCGGCGCACTGTTTTACGCTCGCCAGTTGGTCGTGCCCTGGCTCGGCGGTGAAGGCAATAACTTCTTTACCAATCTTCTGCTGTGGACAGGTTACGAAGCCGAATGGCCAACCAACGGTCCCGGCAACCTCGGTGGTGACTTTCAAACCATGGGTCCGACTGGTCTACCGCTGATCAACACAATGTTGTTGTTGGCCAGTAGTGTCACCATTACCATCGCCCATCACGCGTTGCTACGCAACGACCGCCGCTGGCTCAAACTTGGCTTGTTCATGACGTTTGCACTGGGCTTTATCTTTTTGTACTTCCAGGTCATGGAATACGCTCATGCGTACCACGACTTGAACCTGACTATGGCGTCCGGCATTTACGGCTCGACGTTCTATCTACTCACGGGTTTTCACGGTGTCCACGTAACGCTTGGCTCGATCATGTTGGTGGTGATTTGGATACGGTCGCTCAAAGGGCACTTTAGCCCGGAAAATCATTTTGGTTTCGAGGCCGTTGCCTGGTACTGGCACTTTGTTGACGTGGTCTGGTTAGGGTTGTATATCTTTGTCTACATTTTATAGGAGCCGTTCGCTCAAGGGCACTAACAGTAGAACCGCGACAGAAAAACAAGAGGCCCTGCTACTGGCAACGTCTTTTATATCTGAGAGACATTTTCTGGTTGAGTCAGGCCGATTGCCCGGGATATGGTAGGGAATGAGTTAGAGACTCATTCGCTTTTTTGCAGGAACTCGACTTGCTGGGGTTCAATCCAGCCCATAAAGTAGGCAACAACGATGAGTGCGAACAAGGCTACTGACAGGCCGATGCGCCAAGTCAGCGCTTTCACAACGCGCTCCGGGTCGCCTTTGCCTTTGGCCATATGGAACAGCGCCGAGCCCAGCATATACAGAATGACAAAAAGCACGACAACGAGAAGCAGTTTAAACATGTCTGGGTACCGACCGAAAATCAAAATCGAGTGTGAAGCAATATCATCAGACGATCAAGGCATCGTCTGACCTTGTAATCTGTGCGATAAAGCAACGATCTGGTATGACCGAAACGCGAGCAAAATTTACCTGGCCACTTACCGTGTTAACCGGTGGGTTAATCGTGCTGATGTGCGGTTCAGGCGTGTGGCAACTTGGCCGTGCTGATGAAAAAAAACTGCGTCTTGAAGCGTTTGCGGCAGGTGCTATCGTCACCGATGTGTCAATGACAACCGCACCCGAGCGTTACAGCGAGGTAGAGGTACAGGGAAGTTTCGATTTTTCCCGCCAGGTGATTATGGACGGGTTTTCAATCGACAAGCGTGCGGGTTACCAGGTGCTCACGCCGTTTCGCCTTGAGAGTGCCGACACAGTGCTGATGGTCAATCGTGGCTGGCGCGTATGGTCAGGCGAGCGACTTAACATTCAAGGTCTGGTGGCTGACGAAGGGCTACGAACACTGCGTGGCAGAGCGGAGCATTTTTGGCAATCTGGTATAATTCTCGGTGAAGGTAACGCTGGCGAATCGAGCCGATGGCCCCGCATTGTGGTCTATCCACAGCACGCCGAGATTACCCAGTGGTTGGAGCAACCGGTAGCCACATGGCAACTGTTGCTCGACCCGGAACTAGACGACGGATTTGTCCGTGAGTGGAGCCCAGGCGGCATATCACCCGAGCGACATTTGGGCTACGCCGTCCAGTGGTTTGCTCTGGCTATCACATTATTTGTGCTTTACCTGGTACTTGTATTTAAACGCTCAAAACCCTCAGAGGAATCAGCATGAGTTCTGTCGACAAGCCACCCGTAAACATCGTTTCGGTTAAAGAGAGGCGTAACGGACGTCGGTTATTTATTGCGCTGGTAGTGGTTTTTTTCGGGCCGCTATTGGCGGCCTGGCTCATCTACTTTGGTGCCATTCCGTGGAAACCTGAAGGGATTAAAGCGAACGGAGAGCTGATTCAGCCACCCATACTGATAATTGTACCAGGGCAGACCATTGACGGTCTGGACATTAAAAGAATCGAAGTTCCTGAACTGACCTTTCTGATCGATGCGCAGGAGGCAAGTCTGCTCAGAGGCAAGTGGGCCTTTGTTTTCGTTGCCAACGATTGTAGAAGCGAGTGTGAAGAGTCTTTGGTGCTTATTCGTCAAGTGCATTTGTCACTTGGCCGATATCTTGAGCGTATTAGCCGCGCGCTCATAGTCTCTCAAAAACCCAACGACATTGAAAATTTGACCACGGCGTTTCCTGGTATGGACATTGTTCAAAGTGACGCCCTGGCCAATCAGATTTTGCAGGTTTCCGGGCGTGCTGCCGGATCACAAATCTACCTGGTCGATCCACTGGGCAATCTGACCATGATGTTTGCCCGCGACAGCGAGCCACGACCGATACACAACGATTTAAAACACCTGCTTATAATTTCGAGGATTGGATAGTGCGCCGTTATCATCAAGCGGATCTTTTGACCACGCTGTTGGCGCTCACCGTTATTGTGGGTGGAGCCTGGGTGCGACTAACCGATGCAGGTCTTGGTTGTCCGGATTGGCCTGGCTGCTACGGCCAGTTGCTTGTGCCGGAGCTTAGTGACGACATTCAAAAAGCCAACGAGGCTTATCCTGAACGGCCCGTAGAAAGCGGCAAAGCCTGGCGCGAAATGATTCACCGTTACATGGCAAGTACGCTGGGCCTGTTTATTCTGGGTCTTGCAATCGCGGCCCTGGTGCGTAAGCGTGACGATCCGTTTCAGCCGGTCAAAGTACCGGTGGCGCTGGTGTTTTTGGTCATTTTCCAGGGCATGCTGGGCATGTGGACAGTCACGCTGCTGCTAAAGCCCCTCATCGTCATGGGTCATCTCATGGGTGGCATGTTTACCTTAAGTTTGCTCGTTTGGCTCGCTTGGCAAACGCGCTATCCGACCGCTGTATCGCTGACTCCGGACGAGCGAGCACAGCGCAAACCCGTGAT
>QIGP01000105.1 GCA_003228965.1 Gammaproteobacteria bacterium | reverse complement strand
CGAGATAAAGCCTAAGTTCGCTGAATGACAAACGTGTGTGTGAACCGGCAATTGTGCCGATTCAGGGATAAGTCTGCCGCTCAATATGCAAAGCTCTTGCCGGAATCGGATCGGCTAGAGTTTGGATGAGACAAGTGGGACCCCGCCTGCCTGTCGCGACACACAGGAATAGGTTGCTCCGCGCTGCTGGTCGCAAGACGCGCGCAGCAGAGCTACAAACCGCACGTTTCGAAACCTGATACTCACAGTCCGTCGGACCCAGAATGCATCGGTGGCGGCGGTGGGAAACTGCCCGCACCAAGTCAGGCAAAACCGGGCGCCGTTTCCCACGCCATTGCCGCATTTTTCCGCAAGTTCTGCAGACCGCTAGCGTTCGACGGCGATCAGGCAGAAGCCGGGAATTGTGTAGGTCTGCGTGGTGTAGGTGCAGCCCACAATGTTCGTGCCGACGCGCTGGCCGCCCACGATCTGCGCCTGGCCCAGAATGATCAGGCCCGGCGAATGGTCGATGGCAGTGCCTGCGTACTCGTGGTGTGGGTCCGGTATCGGAGCGCCAACGCCCGGAGGCGGCATCTGAGCTGGGTGGAGGACTTGCATTTTCATTCTTGCGGGCTTGAAGTGCTGCTGCGGGGCGATCTGACGCAGAACGTTGATGGGCATAGGCATGATGTTTCTCCTGAAAAGTAGTGGACATTTTTGTCGTCTCACCAATAGATACGGATTGCGCTGCCAAAAACCCTCAAGTTTTTTCGGTACTGTCAACTTAAAACTGAATATCCCATAATACTGACATGAATACTTACAAACGACATCGATTTCCACCAGAGATAATTAGTTACGCGGTCTGGTTGTATTTTAGATTCAATCTAAGCCATCGCGATGTTGAAGATCTGTTGGCGGAGCGTGGCATCACCATTACCTACGAATCAATCCGACTGTGGTGCATCAAGTTTGGCGCCAAATATGCTCGTCGGCTAAAGCGCAAACATCAAGGCTACGGCGACACTTTTTACCTCGATGAAGTGTTTGTAAAAATATGAGGAAAACAACACTATTTATGGCGGGCTGTCGATCAGGATGGCGAAGTAGTCGATGTATTTTTTTTTACAAAAGAAACGAGATGCCGTAGCTGCAAAGCGGTTCTTCAAGCGGCTGCTTAGATCGCACGGTAAAGAACTGAGGAAGATTGTCACCGACAAGCTGAAAAGTTATAATGTTGCACATCGAAAATTGATGCCAGATGTGATTCACTACACTTCGCAGTACGCCAATAACCGAGCGGAACAATCACACGAACCTAGCTGAGTGAGGGAGCGTGTGATGCGAAAGTTTAAGTCATTTCGGCACGCCCAGTTATTTGTGGGTGTGCACGCAGCCGTACACAATGTGTTTAACTTAGGACGGCATCTGGTACGAGCCGAGCACTATAGAAATCTCAGGGAAGATGCGTTCGGCCGTTGGGCAGAAGCAGTTGCTTAAGCTTCCGGACTGGATTTTCTTTAATGCAGAAAAGTTAATTTGACAGAACGAATTTGACTCATATGATGGCCGGCGACAAGACCATCAACTGGCCGTTCACATGGATAACTCAATTGTCGAATTTTCCGTATCGTTTCCGTGTCTGTCACCTATAAAACAATTGCGATTGCCTAGTGGAGATCCAGTTCAACTAACTGCACCGGATCAACCGGCGCTGCAGGTATTCGAAACACCGAGGTATCCGCATAGAAATCGTCATCTTGTTCGCAGCGTTTCCACCATCCTGGAATGCCGGCCAGCGGTAGCGGTGACAGGTCGGCGGTGGTTTTTATCAAATTGCCCTGCAGTAGTTTCGAAGCCAGTGATCTATCCACATCCGCCAGCAGCTTTGCGCGGTCCGTTGGGAAAGAACCGGGATCAAGCTGCACAAACAGGGCGTGGGCAGTGATAGCTTTGTAGGGATTGAGAAATTTTTCCAGTAACGCGTGACCACAGATAAATACGCGAACGTCATCCTGCCAAAGATGGGCTAAATTCTGAAAGGCACTTTTCCAGTTGCGGCTAGCCAGATTCTCCAATACCTGATTATTGGCACTTGCGACAATCACTCCACATTCATCCCACAGGGTCAGTGCATCACGCAGCCGGCCACGCTCGGTCCCCGATTGGTTTTGTATTTCGCCAAAGTGCCTGGCATTAATGGCCGCCTTGAGCGCCGGATAGCGCGACCAGACAAGGGCATTGCACACGTCGTGCCAATTATTGGTTCGCGTGCTCACCTTTGCGGTATTGAAAATCTGTTCTTCGTAGCTGCCAGCAGGTAGCAATGAAGGTGAAACGAACTGAATGGCTTTTCCCTTAAGATTACACACCGCCGGGGAAAGGAGTGTCTGCAGTGCACTCACATCCGGTAAACCCGTTGCGGCCACCGACTCGGCGAATAGTTTGTTTAGAGCCTCCTTGTAGTCTTCCCAGCAAGGCAAGTTCAGGTCGATCGAGTGACGCCAGGGAATTGTACGCGGCTCGCTCATTGTCTCCGACCGCTGGAGGTATCTATCAGGAAACGAAACATATTCACTCAATTGAAATTAGTCAGTGTCACAAGAAAAATCAAAGAAAACCGGTACCGATTATGGCTATATAACTTGTTTTTCTGGATAGGAAAACCGGTGCCTGCAATAATGAGGCAAACCATTGTGGCGCATAACGTCTTGAATAGGGGACAAATCAAGGTTTCTTGCGCTCAATAACTGAATTTTTTCTCAACGTAGTCCAGCAGTGTTTACATATTCCTTCACATCCTCCCAACAAAGAATTGCGACTAAGAGCTCCTTAATTCATTATAGAAGCAAGGAGAACACCTATGAAAAAACTAGCTCTGGTTTTATTCTTTATTGGGTTCGCAGCGGTAAGCCGCGCCAATTACACGCTATTTGAAGCCGATCAGGTTCGTCCACTCGCCCTATCACCCGACGGTACTCGCTTGTTTGTGCTGAACACACCCGATGATCGACTTGAAATCTTTCAAATTGAAAGCGACGGACTGGTGTTTGAATCATCCGTTACGGTGGGCATGCGGCCGGTGGCCGTTGCCGCCAGATCCAACAGTGAAGTATGGGTTGTTAATCATTTGTCGGACAGCGTGAGTATTGTCGACGTTGGTGCTACTTCACGTGTCACCAACACATTGCTGGTTGGAGACGAACCACGGGACATCGTTTTCGACGGCTATGATCGTGCGTACATTGCCACGGCACATCGCGGTCAGAACACGTCAACACCGGATGGCGATTTTGATACCCCGGGCATAGGTCGTGCCGACATCTGGGTTTTTGATGCGGCTGCGCCTGGTGTCGCATTGCCTGATATCACATTGGGCGGTAGTCCCTCAACTATTATTAATTTGTTTGGTGACCGACCAAGATCGCTGGCTGTAAGTGCAGACGGCAACACCGTTTACGCTGCTGTGTTTCGCTCAGGAAATCGAACTACCGCCATCAATGAAGGTCTGGTTTGCGATGGTGGCGCTGCCAGCGGGTCGTGCAGCATCCAGGGCGGCACGGTACCGGGTGGACTTCCTGCGCCAAACACAAATCACCAGGGACTCGACAATCCTGAGGTGGGCCTCATCGTCAAGTTCGATCCTGGTTCGGGCGAGTGGCGTGATGAACTCAATCGTAATTGGAATGACGCCGTGCGATTTAATCTGCCTGATCTCGATGTATTTACGATCAGTGCGAGCGAGTCCGAAGTGGTTCAAACTGGCAACGTCAGTGATGTAGGCACGATACTTTTTAATATGGTCGTGAACCCGGTTAACGGAAAACTCTATGTGTCAAACACCGAGGCCAACAACCGCGTACGTTTTGAGGGACCCGGCACGTTTGCAGGACCTTTCAAACCAGTTGATGAACCCGCTACAGTGCGAGGCAACCTGCACCAGGCACGCATTACGGTAGTCGACGGCGCTACTGTCTCGCCGCGACATCTAAACAAACACATTGATTACAGTGTGTCACCCGTACCCGCTAATATTAAGCAACACAGTTTAGCGACTCCGAACTCAATGGTCGTTTCGCTGGACGGCACCAAACTCTACGTTGCTGCGTTTGGGTCACAAAAAATCGGCATTTTTGAGACAGCACAAATTGAACAGGACACCTTCACACCTGATGTCGCCAACCAAATTTCTTTGAGCGGCGGTGGCCCGAGTGGACTGGCTCTGGACGCCACCAACAATCGTCTTTACGTGCTAACCCGCTTTGACAATGCGGTGGCCGGTATCGACCTCTTAACGAACACCGAAATATTCCGCCGCGATCTGCACAACCCGGAACCTGCAACGGTTACCGAAGGAAGACCGCTACTCTATGATGCGCAATTCACCTCATCCAATGGTGAAGCGTCTTGTTCAAGTTGCCATATGTTTGGCGACATGGATGATTTGGCCTGGGATTTAGGCGATCCGGATTTAAACCTGGAAAACAACCCGAATCCATTTCCCATCATCGGCCCCGGCAATCCCGTGTTTCACCCTATGAAAGGCCCTATGACGACGCAGAGCCTGCGCGGCATGGCCGACCATGGGCCTATGCACTGGAGAGGGGATCGTACAGGTGCCCCTGGTGGAGATGCGTTGGATGAAGCGGCTGCCTTTGCGCAATTTAATGGGGCGTTCGAGGGTCTGCTTGGCAGAGACGAAGGGCCTCTAAGTGACGCACAGATGACGGCGTTCACTGACTTTGCATTACAATTGACCTATCCGCCCAATCCGATTCGAGAGCTTGATAACAGTTTGCGTTCCAACGAACAGAGCGGTCGTAACAACTATTTCCAATCCCCGGGACCCGATATCATTGCCTCCTGCGACGGATGCCACACACTTAACGCAACAAACGGATTCTTTGGCGGTGATGGTGGCTCAAGTGTCGAAGGTGAAACACAGGAATTTAAGGTCCCGCATCTTCGAAACCTCTATCAGAAAGTTGGCATGTTTGGCATGCCGGATGTTCCTTTCGTAATAGCCGGCGACAATGACCATTTGGGAGACCAGATTCGTGGGTATGGCTATTTACATGACGGCAGTATCGATTCAGTCGATCGTTTTTTAAGCGCAACGGTTTTTCAAAATGGCTTCAATTCCTTCTTTGACGATCCCTTACAAGCTCGTCTCGACCTTGATGCGTTCATGATGGTCTTCGATTCGAATCTTGCCCCCATAGTCGGCCAGCAAATCACATTAACCTCAACCAATACAGAAATTGTCGGTCCACGTATTGACTTACTACTGGCACGTGCCGATGCAGGAGATGCTGACGTTGTTGTTAAGAGTAGAGTCGCAGGTGTTCAACGCGGCGCACGCTATTTGACTGGCGGGATTTTTCAAACTGACAATGTGGGCGATCCAACACTGACTTCCGCACAAGTGCGCCTACTCGCCGATACTCCCGGGCAGGAACTCACATTTCTTGCCGTACCGCCGGGAGCTGGTGTACGCACAGGAATCGATCGTGATCTGGATGGCGTGCTCGATTTCAACGATGTCTGTCCTGTAGTTGCAGACGTCGCGCAAACCGATACCGATGCCGACGGCATCGGCGATGCGTGCGATGTCTGTACCTTGAGTGTCAATGCCGATCAGCGTGACACCAATGGTGATGGTTACGGTAATGCCTGTGACCCGGATCTGGATAACAGTGGCGCCGTAAATTTCGTAGACGTCGCTCAATGGGCGCCGTTTTTCAACACGGCAACTAGCGGGGATGCAGACTTCAATGGTGACGGTATCGCAAACTTTGTCGACTTTGCCTTGTTCGCACAATATTTCCTGTCTGCGCCTGGGCCGAGCGCGTTGGTGCCATAATTAATTGGAGACACGAAAACAGGTACAAATAAAAGCACAAGATAAACACAGCGTGGTTCTAACGCATGTCTTCCAATCGCTGTCGTGGCCAGAGGCGCCGGACTTCGTCATCCAGTCCAGTCATCTCCCGGCGAATCAGCGAAACTGGAAGTCTTCCTGCCTTTATAAACGAGTCATGAAACGTAACCAGTACAAACTTGTTGCCAAGCTGTCGCTTGCGTTCAGCCAGGAGTCGTTGTATTTGCAGCATGCCAACCGTGTAGAAGTTAACGTCATCTGCCCAGGCTTCGTCGTCAGTCGCCTGACCGATCGCAACCGTTTCCGCATGCCGTAGGAAATCCGATATGCTTGGTGCCCAGGCTGTGCTCTTGTGGTTGTCGTGCATAGGGTCGAAACCGCGCACGAAGATTGCTTGCGCACAAGTGTGAACCGCCTTTTATGACATGCTTCCTAGTAGTAGAAGCGCCCTTCTTGTCGTAAGTATTCATCTTCCATTCCCACACATTCTGGACGAGAACGGGAACGACCGGAACGGCGCGCGCTCCTAAATTGCTAATTGAAAAGTTAATTATAGTCCCTCGTCTTTGGAAAACCTGATCGTGATAGTTTTGTAATATATATCGTCTAGACTACAAGATTGACCGTTTACGATTTCCTGTATCTCAAAGCATATTAAACTGCTTTGCTGTTCTATAGAAAATAGAATCATAAATATTAACAATCAGAAACAAAAGTAAAGAGGACTGTATTATGCTTATTCGGCCGTTAGTCGCAATTACCTTGTTTATTAGCCTAGCCGTATCGAGCCAGGCGCGGACCTGTACGGTCAGCCCCGACGCAGAGTATCGGGTGGAGTTTACGGCAAGCTGGAGTGCTGCAACGTTACCCATCAACTTTCCTGCTAACGCACACTTTTCTGGACTGGTTGGCGGTAGTCATAGTGCTGACGCCAGTTTTTGGTCGCCCGGTGGTATCGCGAGTCAGGGCATTGAAAATATGGCGGAAACAGGCAACAAAAGCGTATTACTCAATGAAGTTAACGCTGCCATCGATGCAGGCACTGCTTTGGATACTGTCTCAGGCGGCGGAGTCGGTGTATCGCCGGGCTTTGTCTCGACCACGTTCAACGTTAACCTCGACAATCCACTGGCGACGGTCGTCACCATGATTGCGCCAAGCCCTGATTGGTTCGTAGGAACCCATGGTTACAATTTATTTGTTGATGGTAATTGGGTGGAAGACGTCACTGTGGACCTGTTCAGCTACGACTCCGGAACCGACAGCGGTGTGAATTTCACCTCACCTGACGCCGACATAAGTTCGCACATTCCCATTGTGTTGCTCGACACACCGATGTTCATGAACCAGGGTGAACTGGTTCCATTTGGTGAATTTCGCTTCGTGCGCCTTACAGAAAGCTGTCTCGATAGTGACGGTGACGACATCGCTGACGAAATAGACAATTGCACACTTATATCGAATGCTGACCAACGTGATACCAATGGCGATGGTTATGGCAATAGTTGCGACCCAGACCTCAATAACGATGGCGTCGTGAATTTCGTTGATGTGTCGTTGTGGGTGCCTTTCTTCAATACCGCCACCAGCGATGATGAAGATTTCAATGGCGACGGCGTTGCCAATTTTGTTGACTTCGCTATTATCTCGAATTTTTTCTTGCTGGCACCGGGGCCCAGCGCTAGTGATTAGTAAACAGGTTTTATTTGACTCATAAATCTGCCGAATATAGCGATGCTGATGTGTATGCACTTTTTAGAGGGACATCAGTCGAAGGGTACCGTTTTTTTGGGGGGTACTGCAGTGCAGGTAAACTCCAAAATCGAACTGTACCGCTATTGGGGGGCGTAGTTCGAGCGTGAGCTTCGCCAAACGGGTAAATTTTTGGTCGGCGGATACTTGAGAGGAGGTGAATCTTTGCCGCGCCTTACTGCAACGGATACAACATCGGGCATTTGCGTCATGATGTCGTGGAAATTTGGGGCTGATATTAAGCAAACGACACCGCCTGGAATCTTGCGAGTAACAATGGCCAGGTCTGGATCAGACAGCGGAGGCAGGTCGGCAAGCCTATAGGGCCCCTTACTGAGCCGTTCAAGCAGGCCATTGTCCCGCAGTGCGTATAGCGTTCTTTGATAGATACCAAGATCATGCGCCTGGCCGGTTCGTAGAATTCCGCCGTGCTCCTGCAAAGCATCCAGTGCTTCACTGGTTTTATTTGATGCAGTACCCGTAGAGTTTGGACAAATATACTTACAAAAACCAATATTTGTAAGCAACTTTGTCCGCCATCAGACTTTGCTACCTGGGCCATCCTCTTGACTCCGCGAGTTAATCCAGAGCCAACAACATCCGTCGCAGAGTAATTTCGTAGCGATACCTATCCCACAAAAAGTATGACCAACATCGCGGTCATAAAAGGCTTTGTAACCGCGACAACGGTCATTTTGGGTTGACTTCAAGTCCTCATAAATTAATTGCCACGCCACAAGTAGAACCTGAAAAATCAGGCCGCGGAAGGAATGAGCTTATGGTTGAGTTGAGACAATCGGTAACGAATGAATATTGCCGAAACCGGAAGATTCAACCAAATGCCTGCCAAAAATGGGGGAGAGCATCGCAATGTGTGGGGCATTTCTGCTTATTAGGAGCGGAAGTCAACTGTTAAGGTGCACAGGGCCGTAGTATATATTGGATTAAAACAAAATCTAATCATTTCCCTACCCCACACATTGCGGTGCTCTCCTAGTCGGGCTCCGCCGACCTTGTCACCCCGGAACATACGGCGGAAGAGGGCGCCTCGCTCAATCTCTGCTACCGTCAGCCAGTCCTGCAGCGCCTGCACCGGACAATAAGGCGAGTCCGGCTGTTGAATAATTGCAATTACCTGGCCTTGCGCTTCCTGGTCGGTCTTCGATCTGTCGATCGTGACTTTCAACCCTTCGTCGCGTTCCTCAAGATTCCAAGTATTGAGCGCCACGAGTTCCGAGCGCCGAAACGCCCCAGCGAACCCGAATAGGAGGAGGGCACGATCACGAAGCCCCATTGCTTTTTCCGGGTCCACCGAATCGGCCATCTTTTTCACATCCTCGTCGACGGCGGCTACTTTCTTTGCCGGTGGCTGCGCCCATTCGCGGCGAATACCGCGCATGACCTCAACGACTTTGAGCGCGTTGTGCGGCGATGGATGGCCGGCACCGAGATGCACC
>QIGP01000452.1 GCA_003228965.1 Gammaproteobacteria bacterium | reverse complement strand
AACTAATTGAGTCCGCGACAACCTGACGGAGATTGCCACACCCGCTACGCGGGTTCGCAATGACGGGGTAAGGGGTTGCGTCATTGCGAGCCCTAAAGAGCTACGTCATCGCCCTAAAGAGTTACGTCATTGCGAGCCCGAAGGGCGCGGCAATCTCTTAACGCTATGGCGGGGTAACTAATTGAGTCCGCGGCAACCTGATGGAGATTACCACACCCGCTGCGCGGGTTTGCAACGACGGGGAGTTGTTCTTACACAAGCTTAAACTTAGTGCCATTCACCCCTGACTCGTTTTAGCCAGTCACCAGATTCGATGGCGGGTTCATATTCCACAGGGTGAGAACAGTTGATTGAGTAGAAATCTGGCGATTGATCTGTTTCTTGATCAATTACGATTATTGCCTCGCCCGAATCAGCCAAATACGAAATTCAAGATCAAATAAAATACCACCGCAAGAACGCCCCCAACAGGTAGCGTAACTAGCCACGACGCCAAGATTTGCCACACTACATTCATACGAATGGCATCTATACCTCGTGCCAAGCCCACTCCAAGCACCGCTCCTACCAGAGTGTGAGTAGTTGAAATTGGCATACCGGTTCCGGAGGCGATAACGATAACAGTCGCTGCAGCAAGTTCGGCAGCAAAGCCGCGACTAGGTGTTAGATGAGTGATGTTGGAGCCAACGGTTGCAATCACACGCACACCGTACGTTGCCAAACCGATGACAATGCCCACCGCGCCTAGCACTAACACCCACATCGCCAGGGGCGCTTCCTGACCCAGCACTCCAGTGCTCGCTACACTAACTACGGCGGCGACCGGTCCTATGGCATTGGCCACATCATTTGACCCGTGTGAAAAAGCCATGCCACAGGCCGTTATTACCATCAACACGGCGAAAACCCGCTCAACCGTGTGAAAGTTAGATTTCTTTTCGGCTTTTGGATCAACTTTGATGCGGTCAACAAAAAATTTACACATAAGAGCAACCAAGACACCAGCGGCGGTGGCTAACCCAATGGTCTGACCAATTTCCAGATCAATGCCAACGTGTTTCAGACCTTTGAGTATCGTCACTAACGCCATCATGAAAACCGACAAGAACGCATAAAACGGAACGTATCGACGTGCTCTCTCTAACGGGTTATCACGTGACAAAATTAACCAGTGCACCGAATTAAACAATACAAATGCAATAATGCCAGCCGACACAGGTGAAATAATCCAACTCATGGCGATCTCGCCAATCTTGCCCCACTTCACCGCGTCCATACCTTTAGACACAATCGCAAAACCCACAATGGCTCCTATAATTGAGTGCGTAGTTGAAACCGGCCAACCGCGACTCGAAGCAATCAACAACCACGTTCCCGCCGCCAGCAATGCCGCCAACATTCCAAACACAAATTGCTCGGGCGCATCGGCAAAAAGCGATGCGTCGACGATGCCTTTACGCACCGTAGACGTAACTTCGCCACCGGCCAATACCGCCCCACAAAACTCAAATATTGCAGCTACGACCACCGCCGAGCGAACTGTGAGAACTTTTGAACCGACCGACGTTGCCATGGCATTGGCCACATCGTTCGCGCCAATGCCCCAAGCCATGAATAGGCCAAAAACTGCCGCTAGCAGGATATAAACTGTTGCATGGTCCATTCGAATCTACCTGTTAATAAGGACTTCAAGACGCCGGCCTACGACTTCTGCACGGTCTGCGATGTCACCGATCATTTCAATAACGCGATACAAGAACATCGCTTCAATCGGTGGAAGTGTCTGTTCAATTTTCATAAGATCGGCACGAATCGCAATTTGCATATCATCGGTTTCGTTTTCAATCAAATCGAGCTCGTCAACCAACGATTCGACCAATGAGGCCTCCTTACCCTTAAAGCCCGCCTCGTACAGATCGTCAAGCTCACGAATAGTAGAACGAGCCTTTTTTGCCGCGTCGACATTGCGGCCAACGTAGGCTAGCATTTGATCTTTAATGGCCGCTGGAATCTGCATTTTCCGGCCAAAAACCAGGCCTGATATATCGCGTGCACGATTAGCGATCTTGTCTTGGAGAAGTACCAAATCGAGCAGGTCTTCGCGACTCACGGGCATCATCACACCTGTTGAAATTTGAGACCGTATGTCCCGCTTAAAGTCGTCGGCTTCATTCTCAAGCGCAACAATAGTTTCGCGATGTTTATGCACGGCTTTCCAGTCGCCTTCTGCAACCGCGGCAAAAAACTTAACCAGCGCACGAGCAGCTTTGTAGCAAATTTCGCCATGTTTTTGAATTGGTACTACGGGCGAATCGCCGAAAATCTTACTGAAATAACCTGCCACAACATTCCCCAAATTTTTAGCAGTTGAGACCGGTATTCTAGCAACAAAGAATGGATTGAGACATTGTGTTTGTTTTCTTATGTGCCAACCAATCATCACTTCCGGGTGGTTTATAGGTTGCCCACCGCCCACAGATTCTGCTTACCGCCTCATTATGCAGATAAACGCGTCCAGTGTTACGCAAAAACCGGAAATTCCGCACAATTGGTTATTTTTTGAGCAGGTTAAAACTGTAACAACCCCTAATCTCACAATACCAAAGCAACGAACAGCGCGATAGCGCTAGTGTGAAGGTTTTTTCCATTCCTTCGCCGTATGGAAAGCCTGATTCAAACGTAATGGCACTGCCATTATTTTTTCCCCACCCTCTTCTCGTACTAATGTTGCCAAGAAAAACACTGATCCAGCTACAATTGCTTCCATCTCGAAGAAAACATCTAAAGAATCTCTTCCGTTCTCCACTATTTCAATTTAGTAGATAACTTCGGGTGCACAGGAGGAGCGTCCTTGGAAAGAGACACACATTTATACTCTATTGAAATAGCCTCTAGCTCTTCTTTTCGTATCAACTCGCCGCCATTGACTGACAGTACCTTGCCGATATTATACGTTGCCAACTCTTGAATATTCCAAACCACTCGATTGGGCCCCGCGCTACCGGCGATCATCCCATTTCCAAGCCAAAACATGTCGTCCATTCTTGGGAAACCTCCATTTCATAATAGTGCTTCACCGAGACATCCCATAACTTATACTCGAATGGCTTAATGATAATTGCATCCGCTACTGACCCGTCTCTTTGAATAATATATTCAACTTGAGCAGATCCCGATGCAGGCATAAGTCTATAGACTGCTGGAGGCCCGATCGTTGGTATGGCTGTTTTCAGCGCTTCGATCATCGGATCGCACGATTGCAGCTCAACGTTAGCGTATACCTGCTCGGCTTCCTTCGTGCTGCTCCCGCGTAATGTTGGGCATTCCCATGATTGTGGCGCCCTCGAAAAGGCGCAAATAAAGAGGTTTTTCAGCAGCTGATCCACGCATGTAAGTCCTATGATCGATGAGTACCGATAAAGAGAAATACGACGGGCCGAACAGATTGTCGCCGAACACCGCAACAGGAAATAGCCTGTCAGGCTTCTTGTTGCTGCAACACCGGTAGCGGCACGTGAAGGCTGGCGCAGATCGTTCGCAGCAATTCATATTCTTCTGTGATAATTCTACCGTCGCTGGCCGCCACTTCACTCAGCGCCAGTACAAAATTCTTTTTCTCGTCCATCCGCAAATTATTGAGTTTACTCAAAGCCTCATCCATGCGGCCCTGCCAATTCTCCAGGCCTTGAAGCTCACCAACCAGCTCAATCTTTTTAGCACCTTTTTGAAAAGCTTCCTGTGTGCTCTCCAGATCCTCGTGGCCGTGCTGCGCAAGCACGGATAGCACCAGCATGGTCGCCTCCGGCATGTGAGAAATTCTCTTATTACCAAAAGTTACGACAGCGCCCGGTGACTTTGTTTCGTTCAGAAGCTGAGAAATCTGTCGAGCCAGAAGATATTCGAACGTAGCAACTTTGCCATCGATATTAGCCAGCAAATCGACCGTCTCGATGAGTTTCTCAATTTCATTTTCGGGTCGCTGCTTGAGTGCCGGAAACGCCATTTCCATGAGTGGAAGGCGCTGGTCTGCGGCCAAAGAACGTTTGAGATTAAGCAAAAAGGTCATTTTCTCGAGACCGAAATCGCCTCTTTTTTGAGCGACAATCAGCAACTGCTGTTCCCTGATCTTCGGATCTGAATCAAGCAGACAATACAGCAGAATCTCCGGCGCCCATTCGACACTGTGCGCAGCCGACGTGAGCTCATCGGGTATCGAAGTTACTACGACTGCGGCCGCCAGTATTTGCTGCACGTCCGGATTGCCGATGTTGTCGATGATGTTACCAACATTGAAGATACTCGCACCGCCGGATTTGCCTTTCTTTTCCTTGAGTTCTTTTTCCGCTTTTTTGGCCTGCAAATGCTCACGATTTTCTTCTGCGCGCAACCGTTTGGCAAGGTTGTCGAGCTGCTCCTGCGTATAGGCTGGTTCTATGCGCTGGATGCGCTGCAATATCGGCGGGTGGGTTGCAAACATTGCACGCCGCCTGCCCGACCCGAACAACATGTGGCTGACTTCTTCGGAATCGGATTGCAAATGTGAATGACGACCATAAGCGGCAATTTTCTTGAGCGCACCGCCGATCCCATCGGGATCGCGAGTAAACTGTACGGCCGACGCATCGGCCAGATATTCGCGCTGTTGTGAGAGCTTCGCTTTTATCAAGCGGGCAAAAAACAAGCCGATATATCCGATAAGCATGAGAGCAGTACCAGCCGCAAAAATCACAGCAATGCCTGCAGCGCCGTCACGAGATCCGCGGCCGATATAACGTCCGCTGGAAAGCAATTTTCTGCCGATAACGGCTGCAATCAGAATGCCAAACAGCACACCCATGAGCCGGATATTGATGCGCATATCGCCATTAAGTATATGACTAAACTCGTGTGCGATGACCCCTTGCAACTCAGCGCGGTTTAACTTCTCCAATGCCCCTTGAGTAACCGCTATCGCCGCATCGCTAGAGGAATATCCAGCGGCAAAGGCATTAATCCCGGACTCGTTTTCCATCACGTAGATCTCGGGCACAGGCACCCCTGAGGCAATGGCGATTTCCTCAACTACATTGTAATAACGGCGACGCAAGGGGTCGCGTACATCGGGACTGACCACAGTTGCTCCCATGCTCTTCGCCACTTTTCCGCCGCCGCTACGCAGCGACGCGATCTTGCCGAGACTGGATATTGAGATAATGCCGGCAGTAACACCACTGCTTGCCAGCAACGTACCCCAGTTATTATTCAAATTCTGCGCCGACAAAAAATCGACAGATGTGGTGTTTGAGAGTGAAAGTACCGCCATGACCACAAGATCGACAACAATAACGATTATCAGAGCAATCAAAATGAACCCGAAAATCAGCCATCGGGATTGACGGCGGGCGCTCTGCTGTTGTTCAAAAAAATTCATGCCATCAGCTCAGCGGTGCCGGCATGCAGATAATCTGGAAAACAGGATGCACGGGGATATACAAAAGAATCAGAATTCGACCTTTGGAACTTCTCTTTTTTCTTCCGACTCGATTTCAAGTAACTCGGCCGCAACAAAATTGAACCGGCCCGCAATAAAATTGCTCGGCACGGACTCCCGCAGATTGTTGTACATCATGACCATATCGTTGTATGCCTGACGAGCAAAAGAAACCTTGTTTTCAGTGGTGGTGAGCTCTTCTGACAGCTGCATCATGTTCTCGTTGGCTTTGAGATCCGGATAGGCTTCCGACAAGGCGAACAGACGGCCAAGCGCACCACTCAAACCCTGCTCTGCATTTCCAAGCTGCTTCATTGCCTCGGGATTCGTTGGGTCGACTTTTGCTGCATTAAGGCCGGACACTGCAACATTTCTGGCATTGATCACGGCTTCTAGTGTCTCCTTTTCGTGCGCCATGTAGCCTTTGGCTGTTTCCACCAGATTGGGGATCAGATCGTAACGTCGTGTGAGTTGTACATCTATTTGTGCAAAAGCATTTTGGTAGCCATTTCGTCCTTCAACCAGGTTGTTATACAAACGGACAACGAACATGACCAGCGCCGCAATGACGACAAGAGTAATCAAAAGACCAGACATAGCAGATTCCATTTCAAGAACTAAAGAGCACTATTATATAGGTTTGTGATACATGATCGGTAGGTATTGAACGTAGAAAGCCGGAAATAGTGCGCGTCTTTCTGCCTATATCCAGTACTTCACCGGCTTCACCTTCAATGACGGGAATGATCTTGGCGTCACAGCACAGTCGTTCAGCCGCCGCCATGGGAAGGGTGGAGCCAGACTCAAACGTATTGGCTGACTGGGACGTCCCCGCTGAGGCTGTGTGAAAACTTTCACTTCGTCATTGCGAGCGCGAAGCGCGCGGCAATCTCTTAACGGGTGCGCTGGATTTTGGCGGATTTCATGAGCTTTCCTTAGCTGTATGTATAAACAGTATAATACTCAATTTATCATTATAAATCAATAGAATAAACACTTTTTTAGGATCGAGTTTAGCTACGATATCCGGTTTTTCAACTTGATACGAATCGGGAGTCATAGAGTGAGTAATAATAGCCAAAGGCTCACAAAAGACCGGCCAGCAAAAAGCTGGCCAGTGTTTTAATTTTTAGGTTCCACAACTCGTGGCGAGTCCACTCGGACCCGGTGGATTCAAAAAGCGAGACTGAAACTGCGCGATATCAATAAAGTTGACGACACTGTCACCATTAATATCTGTATCCAGATCACCTGTGGACAGGAAGTCACTGGTTAGCGTCGAAAGATCGACGAAGTTGGTAACACAGTCGTTACTGAAATCAAAGTCACACACGTTACCGAAACCGTCGCCATTGGTGTCACGCTGATCGGCGTTAGCATCAAGCTGGCAATTGTCCAGCGTGTCGGTAATGCCATCGGCGTCGTTGTCGCCGACCGTGGCCCAGTTGAAATCAACCGTTGTCACAAGCCCTGTTGCCGTAATAGTAACGGCAAGCTGTACGGAGTACGGGGCACCGAGACCAGAAACAGTACCGGTTATTGCACCTGTAGCTGAATCAATCACGAGACCCATCGGTAATTCAGTAGCTACAAACGTCAGTGCACCATCATTGTTGTCGCGTGCCGTAACATCCAGTACAACATTGTCGCCTACCGCGTTTTGCTGATCTCCTGGATTAAGCACGTACGGCGGAAAATTGCCGCTTGGTGATGCTGCAGGTGCTTCACTGTCGTCAATTTGCAATAGATAGCTTGCCAGGTTTTCAAGGTCAACTGCGTTGATACTGCTCACATCAATACCTACCGTAGCCTGATTGGTGTGCGCCAAAATAGCACCCTGAACCGTAGAGGCTGAACCTTCGTGCAGATACGGCGCGCCATGCCACAAACCTCTTAAGGTGGGTGTATCAAGACCTCCATCAACCAAAGGAGTGCCCAAGCGCCCGCCCGTATCATCGTCAACAGTTCCGACGTTGTGGAAAAACCCACCCAGCGGACTGTCAGTGAATTCGCTGTTAGCGTGACAACGACTACAGTTGGAACTCGCAAACAACGCCTGCCCCAAAAGACCATCGGCCGTTAGCGCTCCGTTCGCAGCCCTGTTCGGACTGTCACCCACGGAATCGAGAGTTGCTGTGTAACCCGCTAACGCATCCAAATCGGGGTTCAATCCGCTTTTAGGCATGCCGAGCGTGTCGGATGTCAAAAGGAAATCGGCATCTGAAAGCAGCCCTGATCCGTCAAACACACCGCGAATGTCATTTTCAAAATCGTGAATTTCGTCGAAGTTGGCGGTCCAGTGCACGTTGCCGTGACCAATGCCGGTACGGCCGCGCAGATCGATAGTATTTCTCAACCCTTCGCCACCGTCGGAAAAGTCCCAGGTACGTCCGTCGTGTCCCGCATCGTCGTGGCAACTAGCACAGGAGATATAGGCTTGTGAACTCAGACGTGAATCAAACGCATCGAAAAACAGTTTCTTACCTGTAAGCACAAACGGATTGAGCGCTTCGGCAACTACAGTAGCCACTTCAGCGTCTAAAGAAATACTGTTCTCAATGCCCTGCATGAGATTGCTTGTGTCGTACACGCCGACCGTACGGTCGAGGTAGTTGTGTACGTAGAGCTTTTCGCCGTCCGGCGACAATGCGACACCACGCGGCGTTGTGCCCGCTGTTCGAGTCACAATAATCTGATTGGCATAAACGTCAAGAACGTGAATTGAGCGACTGCCCTCATGCACCAAGTACAAGTGGTTTCCGTTGG
Source organism: Gammaproteobacteria bacterium (assembly GCA_003228965.1). Lineage (GTDB taxonomy): Bacteria > Pseudomonadota > Gammaproteobacteria > Steroidobacterales > SZUA-146 > SZUA-146. The sequence goes on along the minus strand of QIGP01000452.1, from coordinate 971 downwards.
GGCCGAACAAGGCGGCTGTGGGCTGACTATTATCATCAAAGTCAAAACGTTCAGCCGTATCTTCCTGCTGACCAGTCACATCGAGTCGAGCCAACAAACTGCGCACCAGTCGGTCGTGTTCGCGAGCGTTGCCGTCGCGAAATACACCGCGGTAAATGTTACTGATATTAGAAGGTACAACACCGATGTTGGCGTCGCGCGATAACGCCGCCCCCATGATGTAGTTAGGAACACCACGAGACGAGTCCGGAGTATCAATCTCGTCGTTGTACGCCAACACCAGCGTATTCAGCACGGTCATGCCGCCTGTATCAACTCGCGCCACTTCGCCGCCACCGCTTGTAGAAACGGAGCGCGTACTTTCACCAGGCACAGGGCCCGTTATAAAACGCGATGCATACAACTCGTCACCGCTTGCGTTTAAAGCGAGATCGCGAGGTCTAAAATCAAGATCGAGCGACGAGTCAATTTGTAACGTCGTCAAATCCACTTTAACCACACGCTGCTCAGCCATAAGAGATACGTACGCAAACGTGCCGTCACGGTTAGCCACAACCGAATGTGGGCTTGCGCCGTAGTCAAAGCTCAGTACGGTCAAGCTGGTCATGTTGTCGGTGTCTATCGACGAGATCGAATGTGAATCACGATTCACTACCCACAACGTATTGTCGTTCACTTGAGTAATGCGAGTTGGATTACTGCCTACACCAATTTCTTGCTCAAACAGTTTGTTCGGTGCATTAATCGCGGTGACCGAGTTATTGTCTGTGTTCACAGTCCACACCAAATCGTCCGCACCCGAACGCGACTGATACAACACAGTCGTTGACGAAGAAGGTTCAGCTGCGGTTAAAGGCGCGTGAACGTTCTGAAAGAAAGTAAACTGATCCGTGCCCGCTGAATCTATAAGTGTCACCGTGACTTGATAGCGGCCTGGGTTTGCAAACGTGTAGGTAAGTGTTGGGTCGGTA
>QIGP01000170.1 GCA_003228965.1 Gammaproteobacteria bacterium | reverse complement strand
CGCAGCGTCAACTACTCCGGCTTGCAACCTGGGAACTATCGATTTGAAGTTCGAGCTCGATATAGTGATGGTGAATGGTATGAGAGTGAGAAAGCATTTGAGTTAGAAGTGCTGGCACCGTTTTGGCGAACGAGCTGGTTTTTGCTTCTGGCTATAATTACTGCGGCCTTGATTCTGTGTCTGGGCATCTGGTTACGCACTCGAGGCATCAAGCGACTTAATCAAAGATTGATTGCGGAGGTTGAAGAACGTACACGTTCGATTGAAGAGGGACGCGAACAGTTAATTGAAAGTAACAAGCAGCTTCTTCAGGAGAGTGAAGAGCGCCGCCGTGCAAATTTGGCTCGAGCGGATGTGGAAGCACGGTTTAAAGTGGCGTTTCAGTCTACTCCAATTGGAATGGCGCTGGTGGATAGGAAGGGGCGCGTGCTCAACTCTAATCGCGCGTTGCGACAAATGTTTCTATCGCCTGAGGATCACAACAATGACGAAGTGCAATTCGGCGGGCTTGTTTTTATTGAAGATGAAGAAGTCAAAAAGAATGTATCCGATGAGTATGCAAGGATGCTTACCGGTCAGTCTGAGAGTTTTGAGGCCGAGTTCAAATGTATCGGATTTGACGGAAACGAATTGCACATACAGTTGTATATGCAGGCGATTCTTGACGAAGATGGTACTTACGAGTATTGCATGGCTCAGTTACAGGATATTACGGAGTCGCGCCGACTTACCGTTGCTCTTGAATACCAGGCTAACTACGATGAACTGAGCGGTCTGCTTAATCGTCGGTCTTTTGAGAAAGCGCTGGACCGGGCCTATGTTCAAAGCGCCAACGCCAATATACCCTCCTATCTGATGTTTATGGACCTTGATCAGTTCAAGGTTGTGAACGATACGTCGGGCCACAGCGCTGGTGATGAAATGCTGCGCCAAATTAGTAGTTTGATTAAGGATCAGGTGCGAACCGATGACACCATAGGCCGTTTGGGCGGTGACGAATTTGGTTTGATACTTTGGAGGTGTCCAACTCACGTTGCGTATCGCATTGCGGAGTCTATTCGCTCGGCTGTCGAGCAGTTCCAATTTCAATGGGACTCGAACACCTATCGAGTTGGCATGAGTATAGGTGCCGTCACCATTGACACTGCGCTTGGCACAACGGCCGAGATTCAGCAGCTGGCCGACGCGGCGTGCTACCACTCGAAGGATCACGGTAGAAATCGCGTTCACTTTGTACAAGAAGAAGGCGAGTCTATTAACGAACAGCGTGGCGAAGTTCGTTGGGTGCAGCGCCTGCACGAAGCTATGGATCACAACAGCTTTGTGCTCTACGGACAGTTTATTAAACCGGCTGACCCAAGTGTTACCGAGCCCGAGCGTGTTGAGATACTGCTGCGTATGCGAGACCTTAAAACGCGTAAAATAATCCCGCCTGGCGCCTTTTTACCAGCAGCCGAGCGATACGGACTGATCACCAAACTCGACAAGTGGGTGGTTGAGAATTTGCTCAAAATGCTGTGGGTTCACAGATCTATTGGCAGCAAGGACAGGCGTTACTGGGTTAATTTGTCTGGCACCAGTATTGGTGACAAACGCTTTGTCGATTTTCTTATCGACGCCGTTGCAAATTGTGGATTGCCGGAAGGCATGATTAACTTCGAAATTACCGAAACGGCTGTTATTCGAAATGTTGGTGAGGCGGGCAGGCTATTGTCGTCGCTTCACGATATGGGCTGCCAGTTTGCGCTAGACGATTTTGGTAGTGGGTTGTCGTCGTTCGGCTACCTTAAGAAGTTGCCAGTTGACTATATTAAAATCGATGGCATGTTCGTACGAGACATACTCACCGATGAAATCGATCGTGTTTTTGTGCGTTCTATTATCGATATAGCGCGCACTATGGGCATCAAGTCTGTTGCGGAGTTTGTTGAGAACGATGCCATTTTAAGAGCGGTCGGCGATTTGGGTGTTGACTACGTTCAGGGCTTCGGCGTTCACCGTCCGGAGGCAATATTTGCGGACCTCTCGGATTCCTCATTAATTGGGCCAACCCATATTCATAAACAGTTTCAATTACCCTGCAGTGTGGGCAAGGCAAAAACGGCGTGAGTTACTCATTCAGTTTGCGCAACTCTAACCTTTTCTGGATGAGTTCACAGGCGATTGTTAGTAATCTATCGATTGGATCGAAGGTTACGTCGCGGTTAAGCAGGAAGTATTTTTCATGAGTAGAAGTTCTGTCGTCAGGTTTTCCAAACGAACTGAAGCCAATGAGCTTGCGTCCATGATTCGTATGTTGCCGCCGCTTCCCGAGGTGGCGCATAAAATTCTGGTGCAGTTCAATAACGAATTTGTTAGCGGCAACGAAATTGCAGACATTGTCGAATGCGACCCTGCAATCAGTGCGCGTTTGTTTGCGTTAGCCAATTCAGCTTACTTTGGTTTGGAGAAGCCCGTAACCGAAATGCGTGAAGTCGTGAGTCGTGTGTTAGGCCCCGATACGGTTCGCTCGCTCGCGTTTGCCTTAGCTACGGAGCAAACGTTCGATTTAAGTCAATGTGCGAATTTCGAATCACGTCGATTTTGGAAGCGCTCTTTGCATTGTGCCTCCGCAGCTCAGCGTATCGCTGCGGTTATCGAAGATATTAAGCCTGAAGTCAAAGACTTCTCCTACCTTGCTGGACTTTGTCATAGCCTGGGCATTCTTGCATTGGCCTGTTGCTACCCTAAGGAGACCAGCCAGGTTTTTGAGGAATACGACAGCGACGACAGCGCAGACCTAGAGCACCTTTGCAGTGAGCAGTTTGGTTTCTGCATCGACGACGTTACGTATGAGCTTGCGTTACACTGGGACATGCCGGTATCTATTGTTGAAGCTTATCGATGTCGTGCAAGTAAAGATGCGGCCAATAATTTACTGGCGGCCATCCTGAATGCGTCGATTAAGTCAGCGAAGTATTCAGAACAGTGTGCAAGCCAGTCTGACGTTTCTGCGATTGAAGCGCCTGATTTCGATGAAGACTTGCCTTACGTTGAGGCCGACATACTGGCAACCGCTTCACTGGGTTCGGATGCCCAGCGAATGGCAACGCAATCCAGGCTGCAGGCTATGATCAGCTGAGCCCAGTGAGTTAAGCCCAATGGGTTAAGATCGCCGGGTTAGAGTGCCTGTTTGTCAGAACACCCGTTTAAGCTCACAGGTGTTACCCACGGTTCCCACTACCCACAAGGGCACGTTTTTTAACCGGCGGTAGCTTCTTGATGACATGTTCTCTTTGCTGTGCGCTGCTGCGGTCGGTTGCGGCTTCACAGTAGACCAGCTTCACCGGCAAACGAGCGCGCGTGTATTTTGCTCCGCGGCCATTATTGTGAGTTGCTACACGATCTACTACGTTTGTGCTAACGCCTGTGTATAAGGTGTTGTCAGCGCATCGGACAATGTAGACATACCAGTCTGGTTCCGCCTTGAAATCGTTTGTAGTACTTGTAGTCATTGGTGACAATGATAGCATTGCCTTCAGTCTATTCAGCGTCGAGGGCTTGCCAGTTTTGAATGTGCCGCTATCAACATACACTCTTCTCGCCGACGTAGGCGGTACCCACACACGTTGTGCTGTTGCTATCGAACGAGGTGTTGATCAAATTGAAGTGTTTAACAACGCGGATTTTGATTTACTGCAAACCCTGTTGCAGGGCTACGTGACTCGACATGCCTCTGATTACGGTGCGGTAGATGCGGTTATTCTCGGCGTTGCCGGACTCGTGAAAGACGACCGTGTGCAGTTGCTCAATCGCGACTGGGGGTTTTCGGCGTCGGATATTTCCGCAGCGGTCGGCGTGCAATACACTCGGTTGGTGAACGATTTTGAAGCGCTGGCCTATTCGTTACCAGATTTGCCAGACGATCAGCTGTCACAGTGTGGAGGAGTTCTTCCGTTACCTCATGCCACGAAAGTTGTACTAGGTGCGGGCACTGGATTGGGTGTTTCATGCGCCGTGTGGAGTGGTGCACACTGGCTGGCGGTACCTGGAGAGGGTGGACACGTGAGTCTGGCTGCCTGTAACGAACGAGAAGGCGAGCTGTGTCGCTATTTACGCAAACGCTTTAACCACGCGTCAGCTGAACGGGCGTTGTCGGGTTCGGGTTTGAGTAATATCTATCACTTCATTTCCGGCGAATTTATTGAACCCGCCAAACTTAGTGCGTTGGCCTACTCCGGTGACGTTCAGGCGCGTGAGGCATTCGATTTGTTCTTTGCGTTGCTTGGTAACGTCGCCAGCAATCTTGCGCTGACGCTTGGAGCGTCAGGTGGTGTATACATCGGTGGCGGAGTTATCAAGAAAAACCGGGGCTTAGTCGACGAAGCGAAGTTTCGGCGCCGTTTTGACGACAAAGGCCGGTATAAAACCTTTCTTCAGAGCATCCCTGTGTACTGGATTACCGGCGAAACGCCTGCGCTAACCGGTTTGTACCACTTGTATCAGAATGCGCAAGTTGCGGCACCGTAGCTTAAATAACTACCCACACCCGAACTGCGATCTGTGGCCCCGATAGGCAATTTCTGCGGCGTAATTTGACATAAAAATGGTTCGAGGCCGCTGTCGCGCTGGTCGTTATCGACGGTTCCGTTTATATTGACGTCCTTCTCAATGAATCGAGCATGCAATGGCAGGTAAACGAAAAGGTTTGGGTACGGGTCTGGACGCGCTACTCAGCGGTGAGGCGCGCCGCAACCCGGTCAGTAAAACCTCAAGTAAATCAAGCAATAAATCCGAGCTGTCGGTAACCGGGCTGAAAGAGTTGCCGGTGGATTTGCTCCAACGAGGGCAGATGCAGCCGCGTGTCGATATGCGCCCGGAGGCCTTACAAGAGCTGGCTGACTCGATTCGTTCCCAAGGAATTGCCCAGCCTATTCTCGTGCGACCGGCCAAGGGTGGTAAATACGAAATTGTCGCGGGTGAAAGGCGTTGGCGCGCGGCCCAGTTAGCCGGCCTTACTAAAGTGCCTGCCGTGGTGCGTGAACTGGACGACACCCAGGCAGCCGCTTTGGCGCTCATTGAAAACATGCAGCGTGAAGACCTTAATCCCATGGAAGAGTCGCGAGGACTCTACAAACTGAAGCAGAAAACCGGGTGCACGCACCAGGAGCTTGCTCAAATGGTGGGGCGTTCGCGAGCTTCGGTGAGCAATCTGATGCGGCTCATGGAGCTAGAGGTTGATGTACAAAAAATGCTTGAATCCCGAGAGCTTGAGATGGGCCATGCGCGCGCCTTGCTGGGATTGGGTGGTCGTCAGCAAATTCGAGCTGCCCGCGACGTAGCGGCGGGTGGTTTTTCTGTGCGGGCTACGGAGCGGTTGGTTCAGTCGCTAACCAGGCCTAAAAAGCCCGAAAAACCGACATCTACAGCCGATAACGACGTGCGCCGGCTGGAAAACCAGCTTAGCGAACAGCTGGGCGCTCGAGTTACCTTTCAACAAGGCACCAGCGGTAAGGGCAAGTTGATGATTTCCTACAACTCACTGGAAGAGTTGGACGGTATTCTGGCGCATATAAAATAGTGTCACCGACGGTGGCTGGGTGAAAACACCGATTCGTCATAGTGTAGCGTTATCCCGTCATTGCGGCACCCCTCGGGCCCGCGATGGCGTAACTCCTGCACACGCGCAATGACGATTGATTTTATGCTTTTGCGCTGACTAGTCACCGGCCCGTAGTGGTGGACGTCAAAAGCGTGCTTTTTGAGCTCAACTGGCTAATTCGGAACGCTTTGCCTAAACCAATCTGAAGGCTGTATTCGAGGGTAAGTCGCTGATTTAATGGGTTGGCGAAACACTCGCAAAAGGCAATTATTGACGGCCCAAAACCGACTAATTATTTAGTCAAAAGTTTTCGTCGGACGTTGTTGTATAGCAGCACTGCCCCCATTATAATACCGGCGCTTTTCGCAGGTGCTGTAAAGCTCTCTGGATGAGGTAAACGACTGAAATTCCGTCACAATCTGAGTTACAAAACATCAGCTTGTTGCACATAGTCAAAACCCTTAAGTCAGGAACGAAAGCGGTCATTTATGACGGCTGGGTTGCGAAAACAGGAGTGGCACACGTGAATGCTGTGATCAAGATCTTGCTGGCTCAAACGGCGTTGACCGTTTTGGCGGGCATAGTAGCCCTGGGGATAGGGGGCTTGGTTGCCGGGTATTCGGCTGTGTTGGGAGGACTAGTCTGTGTAATTCCGAGTGCCTTTTCAGGTGCCAGGATGATGGCCGTGAGCCAGTCAGATAATCCTCGCAAAATGCTGAACGCCGCCTACGTGGGCGAAGCCATAAAGTGGCTGCTGACATTTGGTCTGTTTTTGGGTGTGTACCTTTGGGTATCGCCATTGAATGCAGGGGCGCTGTTAGCCGGATTTATTGTGGTGCAGGCGGGTGTATGGCTCGCCATCGTTACCGACAAACGTGCATTGACGTGATAGACATTTAAGTTAAAGAGATATTCATGGCAGCAAACGAACACGGCCCAGCAACTTCCGGCGAGTACATTCAGCATCACTTGCAGAATTTGCAGGTATGTAAAGCCGACGGCGAATGGGTGTGGAACCAGTGCAATGGCAACTTCTGGACGATTAACGTCGATTCCATGTTCTGGGCTATCTTCCTCGGTGGCCTGTTTCTGTTTGTCTTCAGCCGTTTGACTAAAAAGTCTACCGACAGCGTGCCCACGCGTTTCCAGGCGTTCCTGGAAATGATTGTTGAGTTTGTGAACAACAGCGTCAGAGACGGCTTTAACGCCAAAAGTACCTTCATAGCACCGCTTGCTCTCACGGTGTTTTGTTGGGTGTTCCTGATGAACCTGATGGATCTGCTTCCCGTGGACTGGATTCCTGCGCTGGCAGCGAGAGTCGGCATACCTTATATGAAGGTTGTGCCCACTACGGACGTAAACGTAACGTTTGCCATGTCCATCACCGTGTTTTGCCTGATTATTTTCTACAGCCTGAAGCACAAGGGCGCGTGGGCGTTTGGTAAAGAGTTTTGGGCGCATCCGATTGCCCCACCTTCAAAAGGTGTTGGGCTCATTTTCGCGCCGTTCATCATCATATTTAACCTCATTCTGGAAACCGTGGCCTTTATCGCCAAGCCGGTTTCCCTGTCACTGCGACTGTTCGGTAACCTTTACGCCGGTGAGCTGATCTTCATCTTGATCGCCATCATGGGTTCCGCTGGAGCCTCACAAGGCACGGCCTCTATCGTGCCGTGGATTGCCATGGCGTTTATTGTGCTGGCCGTGTCGCTGCGCATAAAGGGCAAGATTGGCACCAGGGCTCTGATGTTTGGCCTTCTCGGCATTGTTGTGCTGTCCGTAGTTTTCGGTGGCGCCGCCGCGCTGATTCCCAAGGGCGGCATGCTCTTGCACCTGATGTGGGCAATTTTTCATATTTTGGTGATTGTGCTGCAAGCTTTTGTGTTCATGATGTTGACTATTGTGTACCTGGGTCTTGCCAGCGAGAAACACTAATTTTTAATTTTATTAATTTAAGAAAGCCCATTCAGGGCATTGTTTAGGAGACAGAGATGGAACACGTAATTGGTAGCACAGCTATTGCAGTGGCCTTGTTGATTGGCTTGGGCGCGCTTGGCGTTGGTATCGGCATGGGTTTGCTGGGTGGTAAGTTTCTGGAAGGCGCAGCACGCCAGCCTGAGCTGGCTGCAGATCTGCAGACCAAAATGTTCATCGTCGTTGCACTGCTTGATGCGGTAGCCATGATCGGTGTGGGTATTGCGCTGTTCTTCACCTTTGCAAACCCCTTCATTGGTCAATTGCAAAACGCGGGTGGGTAGTAACAAACTCCGTTAAAAGAATTTGTTAATCCATTTTTAGGAGTTCGTTGTGAATATTAATGCAACCCTAATCGCTCAAACCATCGCATTCATTACGTTTGCTTTGTTCTGCGCGAAGTTCATCTGGCCGCCGTTGATGGCAGCACTTGATGAGCGCAGAGAGAAAATCGAAGAAGGTCTGGCAGCAGGTGAGCGTGCTATCGAAGCGCAGGCCGAAGCCGAAGAGGAAGCGAAAACACTGATTACCGAAGCCCGAGGTCAGGCTCAGGACATCATTGAAACCGCGACCAAACGAGCTGGTGGCATTGTTGCAGAAGCCAAGACCGACGCCATTAAAGAACGTGAGCGCCAATTGTCTGCGGCCAAGTCTGAAATTGAGCAAGAGATTAATCGTGCCAAAGACGACTTGCGCGGTCAGGTTTCTGCCATTGCGATGGCGAGTGCAGAGAAAATTCTGCAACGCGAAATCAATACTGAAGCTCACAACGATCTGCTGTCTAAACTGGCGGCAGAAATCTAGTGGCAGATTTAAGCACCATTGCACGGCCTTACGCCAAAGCGGTGTTTGAGCTTGCGAACAGTGAAAACCAGCTCAACAACTGGTCTGACATGCTGAATACGCTTGCCAACATTGCGGCCGACTCCGATATGAACCGCTTCATCGCAAGCCCTAGAGTGACGGCGGCTCAGCTAGCCGAAGTGATGACGGACGTTGCTGGTAGTGCGCTCACCGACGCGGGCAGCAACCTTGTGAAGCTACTCGCCGAGAACGATCGTATCGCTGCGCTTCCCGATATCGCTGCTCGATACGAGTTGCTCAAGATCGATGCTGAGAACTCAGTCGACGTAGAAGTCACCTCGGTGGAGCCGATGTCCGATGAGCATAAGAAGGCTCTAGGCGAATCTCTACGTCGTAAATTGGGACGCGATGTACGTATGACGTACAGCACGGACCCGGCTTTACTGGGTGGTGCGTTGATCAAAGCGGGCGACCTGATAATTGACGGTACGATTCGCGGGCGTCTTGAAAAGATGGCCGGAGCTCTTGCTGATTAGGTCGGAGACCGACTGAGTCTGGCAGGACAACTATCCAGCGCTGACGCGCTGAAGCAAAAAGAAAACAAGCGCGGTTGCACAAGCGGCCGCAAAGACACATTAAGAGGAATACACCATGTCACTTAAGGCATCCGAAATCAGCGATCTGATCAAACAGCGCATTGAGCGCTTTGAATCTTCCGCTGAAGCTCGCAACGTAGGTACGGTTATTGCGGTTACCGATGGCATCATTCGCATTCACGGTCTTGCCGACGCGCAATACGGTGAGATGCTGGAGTTTCCAGGCGACACGTTTGGTATGGCACTTAACCTTGAGCAAGACTCGGTCGGTGCCGTAGTTCTGGGTGACTACAAGCACATTTCAGAGGGCGACACGGTTAAAACAACCGGACG
>QIGP01000447.1 GCA_003228965.1 Gammaproteobacteria bacterium | reverse complement strand
ACTGGCCGTAGGTGTGTTTGTTGCTGTAACCCAAACGGGTAAAGGGCTGTCTGCGATGATCGGTGGGTCCGACATAATCTTGGGCTTTTTTGGAGCGGGCCTTGCGGTTACCTTTCTTGCGTACGTAGTGCGGTTCAGTGCGGTTGCTTTAAGTACGGTAGAAAACGGAATGTTGAGAATTCCGCCGTCGCTCGACGATGCTTCACGACTGCTAGGTCGTGAAGGGCTTGGCTTGTTACGAAATTTGCATCTGCCGCTGTTGCGTCCGAGCCTGTTGGCCGCCATGCTGTTGGTGTTTGTGGACGTGCTGAAAGAAATGCCCATTACCTTAATGACCCGGCCGTTTGGTTGGGACACCTTGGCCGTTCGCGTCTTTGAACGAACTGCCGAAGCACAGTGGGCCGAGGCTGCTCCTGCGGCGCTGCTCATTGTTGTCACAGGATTTATTCCTGTCATGTTACTCACCCGGAAAATGACACATGCAACTTCACGTTAATAGTGTGTTCAAAGCGTTGGCGAACAAGCCGGTGCTAAATGGCGTGAGTCTTAGTCTTGAGGAAGGGGGCATCGCCTGTTTGCTCGGTGCGAGCGGCTGTGGCAAAACCACGTTACTTCGATGTATAGCCGGGTTCGAATCCGTTGATTCAGGCTCCATTGACCTCGACGGTCAAACCGTTGCTTCGTTGCGGCAACACATCGCACCTCATGACCGCGGTGTCGGCATGGTATTTCAGGATCACGCCTTGTTCCCACATCTTAACGTGGCTCAGAACGCCGCTTTCGGACTGCATAAATGGGCGGCGGTTGAAGCAAAGCGTCGTATCGAAGAAGTACTCGAACTCGTCGGACTGTCCTCCCAGGCTGAGCGCTATCCTCATCAGCTTTCGGGTGGTCAGCAGCAGCGCGCGGCGCTGGCGCGAGCGTTGGCAACCAAACCTCGTTTGCTTTTGCTGGATGAACCGTTTGCAAGTCTTGACAGGAGTTTGCGTTACCGGCTGGTGCAGGAGGTTAGTAAGATATTAAAGGTGAGCGGCACGACAGCGCTGTGGGTTACGCATGACGCGCGCGAGGCGCTGCAGGCGGCCGACCTGGTCGGCGTTATGCGCAACGGTGTCATCGCTCAATGGGATACGCCGATGAATTTGTATCAACGACCAGTATCACTTGAAGTCGCTATGGCGGTTGGCGACTGCTCAATGGTGCCAGGTACTCTTGTGAGCGATAGTCTTGCCAATACGCCTCTTGGGATTGTGAATGTACAAAGCGTCGGTCCACTTGAGAAAGGCGATGTCGTGCAAGTATTGGTGCGTCCGGAACAACTGACGCTGCAGTCTGGTCATTCGATTTCTGGCGCAGACACCTCATCGCCTGCGCACATTCCCGCCGACGATAGACTCACAGTGAGCGCCACGCTTAAACACGTCTGGTTTCACGGTCATAGTACGCTGTGTCTTGTCGTACTTGATGACGGTACCGAAGTGAAAGTTTCCCTGGCGGCTGCCCCCGCCGCGGCAACTGGCGAAACAACGCGCGTTGCGTGGACGACCAACACGGCGATAGCCTTTTTACCATAAGCACGCCAAATTACCTCCAACGCTCTATACCTGCAGCGGTAATATCCACAAGTCAGCAGCAGGCCTATCCAATGTAACGTACTGAGTGTCGGTCATTTGACAGCGTTAGCATAAACAGAGAAGCTCAGAAGATTATTTGAACACTCAGTTGATACTTTTTAGTTCATGTCTATTTCACAAACCGCCGTGGCAAACGGCATCGATAAAGACGGTTTCCGTGCCAATGTAGGCATGGTCATCTGCGGTGCTGATGGCCGTGTTTTCTGGGGACGTCGCACCGGACAATCGGGTTGGCAGTTTCCGCAGGGTGGGGTCAACGCGAATGAAAAACCCATCGACGCAATGTACAGAGAGTTGCTCGAGGAGGTAGGGCTGGAACCTGACCAGGTGAAGCTGCTCGGACAAACTAAAAGATGGTTACGCTACAAACTACCGGACCGTTATCAACGACGAAATGCTGAAGTTCAATGCATTGGCCAAAAGCAAATTTGGTATTTACTTCAGCTTAGCGCTGAGGACAACGCGTTTCGTTTTGACCAGTTTGAGCACCCTGAATTTGATAAGTGGCGCTGGGTAGACTACTGGTATCCGGTTAACCACGTTATTTACTTCAAACGGAATGTGTACAAGCGCGCTCTTAGAGAATTAGAAAGCGCAAGGCTTTTTGATGATAGTGCGCATAACGGCAAGGCTGCCCAGACCTCCTGACCGCACACTATCTTTTGTTGAAACTCTTCCTCTGTCTACAAGAACCGCTGTAGATCGTCCGCAAATGTGACCGCGTCAGAACGGTTTAACCACTGCCAAAATCACAATGCCAATCAGAATAAGAGCGGGAACCTCATTGAACATGCGAAACCAGCGCCCACTGTGCGCATTTTCTTTCCTGGCAAACTGACCTTTCAGCTTCCAGCAGTACGCGTGGTAGGCCAAAAGCGCTAAAACCAGAGTCAATTTGGTGTGCATCCAGCCCATTTGGAGGTAGTTTGGCACTATTACCAGCATAGAAAGACCAGATAGACTGGCCAAGATGGCGGCAATTGTCATAATAATGAATAACTTATGTTCCATGACGACGAACCGGTCGTGCCCAGCCTGGTCGTCAGTGCCAGCGTGATAGACAAACAGTCTTGGCAAATAGAGCAGTCCCGCGAACCAGCTGACAACAAACACAATGTGAAAGGCCTTAATCCAGAGCATGTGTAGTCCTTTGGCCGCGCTGGGCGCAAATTTGAGTAATAGAGCCCCTAAAACTGAGGCCTACGTCCCATTTTGCCAGAATGGGTCCGGGTTTGGCTTTTATTTTAGGGGCTAAGTTCAGTACCATGGTCGACCCGCTATACATAAAGAATTCGGAATAATGGCTAAGCCTAAACTCGTGGTAAAACAGCACCAGCCTATGCGCGTCGGCGTGATCTGGGGCGTGGTAGTTACACTCGCGATTATTGGCGGGTTCTTAACGTACGAGTACGGTCGCTATAGAGGTGGTTACGACAGCCGCGAAGCCAAGACGACCGAGGCCGAGCTTACCCGTGAATTGACTGAGCTTGGTTTGTCCAGCGGTAAACTGCGAGAACAGATAGCTCTGCTTGAAACGGCCAAGAAAATTGACGACGAAGCTCACGAAAGCGTGGAGTCGATGTTGGGCGACCTTCAGGCCGATGTGCAAAAGCAAAAGCAGGAGCTGGCGTTCTACCGCGGCATCATAGCTCCCGAAGACGGCAAGCGTGGTCTTCACATTCAAGAGTTTCGATTGACCCCAGCTGGTGCCGACGCAGAATTTCGCATGCGCCTGGTGCTGGTGCAGGCCGCGTTCAAGCACGATCGGCGAGTGAGTGGCAAGGTCACCATGTCAATTGAAGGTGCGCGCAACGGCACTCAAACCAGTTACAACGTCGCAGACTTGATGAGCGGTGAGGACGCAACGGAGAGCCTGGGTTTTTCGTTTCGGTATTTTCAAAATTTCGAACGACAGCTAATACTGCCTGCAGGCTTCGTGCCGCAGCGGGTTAATGTCGAAGTGAGTCCCAAAGGTCGTGTTGCGGACACTATCAAACAAAGCTTTGACTGGTCTGTCAAAAGCTCTTAGGAGAAAGGTATGTTAGGCAGAAGAAAAGACAAGCGTAAGCCACCTAAACCCACAGCGAACATCGACACCTTTATTGGGTCGAGCACTCGTGTCAACGGCGACATGGAGTTTCGCGGTGGTCTACATATTGACGGGTACATTAAAGGTAACATTCAAGCTGAACTTGAATCGAACTCTGTGCTTCGCATAAGCGAAAACGGCGTTGTGGAAGGTGCAGTCAGTGTGCCTCAGGTGATTCTTGACGGTACCGTGAAAGGCGACGTATCGGCCAAAGAGCGTGTTGAGCTTGGTGCCAACGCTCGCGTTATTGGTAACGTCTTTTACAACCTCATCGAGATGGCGATTGGTGCTGAAATCAATGGTAAACTGATTCACGAACCTGTTGGTCAGCCGGCTCTGATTAACCCTACCAAAGTGAAGATAGTTGACGACGAGCTGGTTCAGGTGCCTGGCAGCAAATCCGCCTGATTTATCCAGGATAACTTGCTTGAAGTGTGTATCTGCGGCGCAGATAAGGGCCGGAGTATGGCGCTTGGGCAGGGTCGGCGAGGCTTTATACCAGCCAAACGTAAGCGAGTGGCGGCAAACCGTGTATTTGTGGTCGCGCGGCTGTTGAAACGTGGCGTCTTTGGCACCATAGTTAGTAGTAGAACGCGCAAGAATATATGACTCCCAAGAGAATGTAGAACATGGAACAACAGATTACTAATGCAGCTCCCGTAGGCGCTCCGAACCCTTTGGTTTTTACCGATGCGGCAGCGGCAAAAGTCGGTGAGCTGATTGCTGAAGAGCAAAATCCAGCGCTTAAGCTCCGTGTATATATCACGGGCGGCGGTTGTTCAGGCTTTCAATACGGATTTACCTTTGACGAAAAAGAAGAAGACGGCGACTCCAAAGTAGAAAACGACGGTGTCACGCTTCTGGTAGACCCAATGAGCATCCAGTATTTAATGGGTGCCGAAATCGACTATCAGGAAGACATTCGCGGAGCTCAATTTATTATCCGCAATCCAAATGCCACTACGACCTGTGGCTGCGGCTCATCGTTCTCCGCCTGATCATGGTCTGCCCGATCGTGCCGCCCATGTGGCCACGACTGCCTCTCTAAGCGAGTGACTGCCAACGCTGCTGCCGATGCTCCGGGCCCACGGGTCCTTGCGGCAGTCGACCTTGGTTCTAACAGCTTCCATATGGTGGTTGCCCGTTACGAAGACGGGCATCTGATTCTGCTCGATCGCCTGCGTGAAATGGTGCGGTTGGCCGACGGTCTCGATGACAAGCTTAATCTCGGCCCTTTGGTTCAGCAAAGAGCGCTTGAGTGCCTGGCCCGATTCGGCGAGCGTCTCAATTCCTTTGATCCCAACGACGTCGCCGTTGCCGGCACCAACACCTTGCGCCGGGCGCGTAATATCGGAAGCTTTCTCAAAGACGCTGAAGTGGCCCTTGGCCACCCAATCGAAGTTATCTCGGGCCTTGAAGAAGCGCGTCTGGTGTACCTGGGCGTTGCTCACGCCGTGCCGTCCTCAACGAAGCGACGTCTGGTCATCGACATTGGCGGCGGTAGCACGGAATTTGCTATTGGTCGGCAGTTCGAGGCCGAGCGCATGTACAGTTTGTTTATGGGCTGTGTGGGCATTAGTAAAAGGTTTTTTCCTGACGGTAAAATCACGCCGCAAATCTGGCAAGCTGCGCGGTTGGCCGTAGAGTTTGAAATTAGCCCGATAAAGGAGCCATTGAAAAGCCTGGGTTGGCGAGAGGCTTACGGAAGTTCAGGCACCATCCGCACCATCGGAGCCATTCTTCACAGCCGCGACGGGTCGCTGGGCATTCAGCGTAAAGCGCTTAAACACCTGGTGTCAGAAGTGCGCGCATTGGATCATATTGACCAGTTTTCCCACCCGGAGCTCACTGAAAAACGGCGGCCTGTGTTTTTGGGAGGGTTAGTGGTTCTTGAGCGTGTGTTCAAAACTCTGGATATTGAGACCATGCATGTGGCCGACTACGCGCTGCGCGAAGGTTTGCTGTACGACACCATTGGCCACTGGTCTGGTGAAGATGCCCGGGAACGTAGCGTTAAGCTTCTTGCCAGAAAATACGATGTCGACAGAGAGCAGGCTCTTCGCCTCGGTGCGGTATCGGCAAACCTTTTGAAGCAGGTGCGCACGTCGTGGGGTTTACCGCAGGGCAAGTCAAAGCGTTTGATGCGCTGGAGCTCGCGACTCCACGAAATCGGCTTGGGGATAGCCCATTCACACTACCACCGGCACGGCGGCTACGTCATTCGCCACGCAGACTTACCCGGCTTTTCGCGCGAAGGTCAGAGCCTGCTAGCCTGGCTGGTAGAAGGCCACCGTGGGCGTATTCTTGAACTTCCTGCGTTGGCCGAACAGTCGCCGTGGCGCGACTACTTGCCTAGACTATTGGCCATTTTTCGAATTGGAGCGGCGCTTGTTCGCGGACGCAACGAGGGCGAACTTCCGCCGTTCACGGCGACAACGCAAGGCAACGACTTGCACCTGGAGTTCCCAGGCGACTGGCTCGAAGAGTTTCCGTTGACTCGGGCCGTGCTTAAACACGAGTCCGAGAAGCTGCCGGAACTTGGTGTCACCTTTACCTACAGTTAAACGTCGCCGCGTAGTCCACAATGCTGCTGTCGGCGTTGTGTCTTTTTAGTAGTCTGCAACGCGTAAATCGATAGTCTAAAACAGCTGACCTGATTTGACGATGGTTGTACACTCTCGACTTTCACAATGAGCAACTCAGTATGACCGTTTCCGAATTCCAGTCTCTTTATTTGTCCGAGCAGCCATTCTTGTGGTTTGCCCTCGCAGCCGCGCTAGGCGTGCTGGTGGGCGTGTTTATCGGACGCTGGCTTGAACGTTCACGCGGTGACAAAAGGGCAGGATCAATTGAGGTTCGCGAAGCTGTGGGCGCGGCGGATAGCGATTTGTCCGACCCAGGTGAAGAGGCCGCTTCTGCAGACGTCGGGTTCAAAGAGCAAACTCTCGAGGCGCAGGACGCCACCGGCGTGGCCAGTAGCGAGTTCCAGATTAGCCACCTCGTGGGTATGGTCGACAAAAACGTAAAAGCGCTCAGTAGTCACGGCATTACGAGCGTGGCGGAGCTTCGTGAGGCGACCTCCAGCAAAAAAACGCGGGAGAGTCTGGCCGACGAGCTTCAGTTAGAAGATTTCGTGGTCAATAAATGGGCCCGAATGGCGGACTTATTGAGTCTCGACAATATGACGCCGGAAATGGCGGAGTTTCTGGTGTATGCAGGCATTAACTCGAGCAAAGACCTGGCTACTCGCAACCCTGAGTCGGTAGCACATAAGCTACAGAATCTGAACGAGAAAGAATCCCGCATTGACGCTACTCCAACGCGTCAACAGCTTGAAGCCTGGGTGGACAGCTTCAGCCGCGATTGAATTCCACAGTAGCCTTCAACCTTTATTGTGGGAGCGGCCAAGCCGAAGTCATTCCTACAGCTCCGGATAGGCGGCAAAATTTAATTCAGCCGCATTGCGGGCGACGGACTGCTCGTTCAGTTTCGATTCAGCCGCGGTGTGCGATCTTAACCTCAACGCCTTCTGCAATGGGTGCAGAGTTAGCGGCGTTCGAGGAGATCGGCATGAAACAGTCATCAAGAATAGTCCGTTTCGGGTTTTTATTCATCGTCATGCTGATGGTGGTGGGGCTGGTGTATGCGGGTACCGGTACTCCTGAGTCGGAGGTTGCAGCCATTGTGGCTCAGCTTTCCGTTGGACTTATTGGTTAGACGCGACGGATGGTAGCTTGTTTAACCTTGGCAAGCTCATCCCAAAGATCGACTACGGGAATATTTTACAAACCCAACTCAGTAAGCCCTGGATGATCGTCTGGCCTGCGACCCGATGGCCAGTGAAACTTGCGCTCGCTTTCTCGAATGGCCAAATCATTAATGCTCGCAATACGAAGCTGCATTAAACCGTGTTCGTTAAATTCCCAGTTCTCGTTGCCGTATGAACGAGACCAGTTACCGTTTACGTCACGACTTTCGTAGGCAAAACGTACAGCAATGCGGTTGCCGCTTGTGGCCCACAGTTCTTTAATTAATCGGTAGTCGAGCTCTTTGGCCCATTTAGTCGTTAAAAACTCAACAATTTGCTCGCGCCCTTGAATGAACTCACTACGGTTTCGCCAAACACTGGCCGGAGTGTAGGCAAGAGCTACTTTTGAAGGGGCGCGTCCGTTCCAGCCGTCTTCGGCGGCGCGAATTTTTTGAGCAGCCGTTTCTTCTGTAAATGGGGGAAAGGGTGGGCGTGATTCCTGAGCCATGATGTTTCTCTCGTAAGATCTAGCCTGCACGCATGAATAGTGCAGGCTAGAGTGTGGCGTTTTATAGCTTGTCTGTTAGGGCCACAGTCTACGCGCCAAATATCACGTAAAGTAAACGCCACCCAATATTGTGTCGGCTGAAGCGCCAGTGACACTGGATACATTGCCGCTCTCGTGAGCCAGCGTGCGCTTGGCAAGCCACGCAAAAGCGGCGGCTTCAACGTGGTCGGGTGCTACGCCAAGCGTTTCAGTGGTTGCAACCTTCGTGCCTGGCAGTTCTGCACGCAGTCGCTCAATTATATCGTCATTGTGCGCGCCACCACCACAGACCAGCAGTGACCCCACGTTCGGAGCATGTGCCCGAATGCTTGCACAAACCGTGCGTGCGGTTAGTTCTGCCAAGGTGGCTTGCACGTCTTGCGTGTTTGGGACGTTGGGTAGTGTCCTCATATGCTTCTTAAGCCAGGCATAGTTGAAATGTTCCTTACCTGTGCTTTTCGGAGCCGGTCGTGAAAAGTAGTCGTCGCTTGCCAGTAACTTGAGTAGAGTCTGGTTTACGCCGCCGCCCGATGCCCAGTGGCCGTTTCGATCAAAAGCGTCGTAATTCACGCGGCTAAGCTCAGTGTTGTCACTAGTGGGAGAGTCAGTTTGCCTGGGTGCATTATTCGGGTGATGTTCGACATACCACGCATCGAGCAAGCCGTTCGCCGGGCCAGTATCGAATCCGATTACAGGTTCACCTGGTTTTAAAACGGTGATGTTGGCGATGCCACCCAGATTCAGCACGACCCTCGTTTCGTTACGGTCGGCAAATACGCAGGCGTGAAACGCAGGTGCAAGCGGAGCGCCTTGCCCACCTAGCGCCACGTCGCGTCGGCGAAAATCGGCCACGGTTGTAATGCCGGTGAGTCGTACAATTTGGTTAGGGTCGCCGATTTGGAGCGTAACGGGAATGTCTTCGTCCGGGGCATGGAGCAGGTTAATGCCGTGCGAACCAATTGCCGTTATTTTGTCCGAAGACACGCTGTTACTCTGGAGCAATTCGTTGATGGCTTTAGCGATGGCAATGCCAAACTGTTGATCTAGCTGGCCGTATGTAAGGGCGTCGCAGGTGGCGCCGTTGAACACAATGGCACGCATGGCGGTAGACAATCGGGTGCCAAGAGGAGCCGAGGCGTAGTTGATGACACGCGCACTCGAGGCCGACGGAAATTCAACTAGCGCAACATCAATACCATCGAGGCTCGTTCCACATATCGAGCCGACGTACAATTTGCTCATAGCAGCCTAGCCTGCATTATTCATGAGTTGATGGAATTTATCGCCGCTGTGGTGTGGGCAGTTGTGCTGATCGCCCGCCGGGACATAGCCGTAGCT
>QIGP01000233.1 GCA_003228965.1 Gammaproteobacteria bacterium | reverse complement strand
GACTCGCTGCGGGCCCTACAGGCCCTGAATTGGCTGAGGGAAGCAGGGATCCGTGCGTCCGTTAAGGATCTTTTCGAATGGCCCACTGTGGTCGAACTTGCGAAGAACGTGCGCGACTCAGAAATTGTCGAGCACATAGTGGTGCCGCCACGGACCGGAGAGGAATTCGAAAAGTTCCCGCTAACCGAAAGCCAACGGGGCCTGTGGTTTCTCTGGCGCATGGACCCAGAGAACCCCTTTTACATGGCGCAGGGCATTATTCAGCTACGCGGTGAATTAGATTACAAAGCCCTCGATCGCGCCTGGTCCGCGCTGCTCGAACGCCATGAAGTGCTGCGGGCACGCTTCCAGAGCGAGGACGGAGAACCCATCCAGGTATTTCAGCCGGCCGTCGCTGTCACGCTGCCAGTCGAGGACCTCACTCACCTGCCGGAGGCGGAGCGCCTGGGACAGATATACGAGGCTGCCCATCGAGAGGTGACCCACCCCTTCGACCTTGCGAACGAATCGCTTACGCGCGTGCAGCTCTTTAAATTAAACGGGCAAGAGCACGCACTGCTTGTGGTTATACACGAGATCGCCATCGACTTGTGGTCCGAACGCACGATTTTGAACGATCTTAGCACGTTGTATGAAGGCTTTCTGGTCGGGGAAGCCGAGCCTCTCCAACCGATCGAGGTACAGATCGGTGACTGGGCGCGGGTCGAGCACGACGCGCGTATTCGGTCGGGCATGCACAAACACGAGGCCTATTGGCGCGATGTGCTGGTGGGCGACTTGCCGGTCCTCGACTTGCCGTTAGACAGCACACGTCCACAGCTTCCTACTAACCAGGGTGCAGCGCATCGCGTGCTGTTGCCTGTCGAACTCTCTAAACGTCTGATCGAGCTCTCGCGAAGCGAAAATGCAACGCTCTTCATTATCCTGTTGGCGGGCTGGAGTGCATTGCTACGCAACTACACCGGACAAAATGACATGGTCGTTGGCGCCCCCCTGGCCAACCGTAACTACAAAGAGACCGAGGAGCTAGTCGGTTTCTTCCTTAATATGCTGCCGTTGCGCCTAGATCTCTCCGACGATCCTAGCTTTCGCAATCTGGTTACTTCGGTGAGAGAAGTCGTTTCGGGCGCGATTACTCACGCCGACTATCCCTTCGCACGGATGCTCGAGTGGGCAAGCGCGGTCCGCGATCCGAGCATCTCTCCCGTGTTCCAGGTAATGTTTAACATGATGGCCTACACGGATGAGTCGCTGCAAAGTGGCACACTAGAGATCTCATACAGCACGCTGGATACGGGGTTCACCAAATACGACCTTGCGCTCTACGCCCAGGAACACGGCGATCGCATCCACATGCAAATTTCCTATCTGCGTGAACTCTTCGAGAGCGAAACCGTCGAGCGTATGCTGTGTAACCTGGTGACGATACTGGAGGGGTTTGCCGCGAATCCGGATATCAGGCTTTCAGAGATCAGTCTGCTCGACGATCTAGATCTCGTGGGCCTCTCGGGCATCAACGAAACTGATCAGCCCTATTGCGACAACGCCGACGCCATCCACGAACTCTTCGAACGCCAGGTGGAGTGCACACCCGATACTACGGCCCTCTACTTCGGAGAGAGCCGCATCAGCTACCGCGAGTTAGATATTCGTGCTAGTCGTCTTGCCGCTAAGCTGCGCGAAACCGTTATGGAACCGGGCGTTCTAGTCGCAGTAATGGTGGAACGTTCGATCGAGACCTTGGTTGCTCTTCTAGGGGTCCTCAAAGCGGGTGGCACCTACGTGGCCCTGGACCCGACTTACCCACGACAGCGCCTTGAGGACATCCTGGCCGACGCACGGCCCTCGGCCCTCGTGGCCCAGCGCAGTCATGGCGATTTTGTCAGCTATACCGGCCCGTGGGTGATCCTTGAGGACATCAGCGACTCTGTAGATCCGTCGATTGAACTGCCTTTGTGCCAAGTGGATCCCAAACAACCGCTGATGATCGTCTACACCTCCGCGTCCACCGGCAAGCCAAAGGGCGTGCCGATCCCACAGTCTGCTGTGTTGAACCGGCTCTACTGGATGTGGGAAGTCTATCCTTTCAAGGCCGACGATGTAGCAGTACTGCACAAGTCGACCTCCCTGGTGGCCTCCACCTGGGAGTGCTTCGGTGCCCTGTTGAAGGGAATCCCGACGGTGGTGCTGTCGCGCGATGAGCAACTGGATCCAACACTGCTTTTCGCCCGGGTGGTGGAGCACGGCGTTACGCACTTCCTCGCTACACCGTCGCTGATCCGCGGTGTGCTGACACAAGCGGAACGCAATCCGGGTACCTGGAGCACGCTACGCCTGGGTACCACCAGCGCCGAGCCTGTCGAGCCGGAGATGGTGATGCGTTGGCGCGAGCTCTTTCCGGACGTCCCGCTGCTTAACCTGTATGGTGCCACGGAGTGCTCCTCCAACGCCACTGTTTACGATACCACGCAGCTTCGAGAGGGTGCGCGGCGGGTACCGATTGGCCGCCCCTTGCCCAACGTGCGGGTGCGGATCCTGGACGAACACCTGAGACCCGTTCCACTGGGAGTCGCCGGTGAAATGTGCGTGTCTGGCGCCTGCCTGAGTGACGGCTACCTGCACCAAGCAGAGCGGACAGCCGAGTGCTTTGTGCCGAACCCTTTCGCTGAGGACCCTGGCCGTATACTTTACCGCACGGGCGACGTGGCGCGCCTAATGCCCAACGGCAATTTCGAGCTTCTGGGCCGTCGCGACCTGCAGGTAAAAGTGCGTGGTTTTCGGGTGGATCTGGAGGATGTGGAATCCGCCCTGATTAGCTACAATGATATTACGGCATGCGCAGTATTGTTGTCTGGCGAAACAGGCGCCCAGGCGTTAGTCGCTTACGTGGTTGCTCCGGCCAACCCGACAGCCTCAAGTCTTCGACGTCACCTGCGCGAACGGCTGCCTGCATACATGGTGCCTGCGGAATTCTTATTCCTCGAGGCATTGCCCCGGACTCCGAATGGCAAACTCGACCGACGTAGCCTGTCCACCACCGTCGCGATGTCACGTGAACGTGAGAACTCCTTCGTGGCCTATAGTTCGGATCTGGAGGTGCGTGTAGCCCGCATCTTCGAAACTACGCTGGAGTTCGAGCCCGTAGGTGCGCACGACGACTTTTTCGATTTGGGCGGTCACTCGCTTTTGGCGGTGCGCGTAATCGACCGCATCGAGGAGTTCTTAGGGCGTCGCATCCCATTGCTCACGTTCTTCCAGCAGCCAACTGTGGCAGGGGTTGCCCGTGCGCTCCGAGACGAAGGCGCCCCGGATATCCAGTCGGCCTTGGTTCCCCTGCGTGAAGGCAAGGGCCTACCTCTTTTCTGCATCTGCGGCATCGCGCTTTATCGCTCGCTGTCCCAACACTTGCCCGGCGAATGTCCGGTCTACGGCATCTACCTGGAGGACGAGCTGAAAGGGGTGACGACTGGCCAAGGTTCAGCGCCGGAGCACTTGCTGTCGATCGCGGAGCTGGCCGCCGGCTACGTGTCAAAGATTCGTGAGAGACAACCCAACGGTCCCTACGCCCTGGTTGGCGTCTCCTTTGGTGGAATTCTCGCCTACGAGATCACCCAGCAGCTTTGTGCGGGCGGTGGAGAAGTCTCACTTTTGGCCTTATTAGATACGTCGTGGCCAGGTTCGATTCGGCATTCGAAGTTTGCCTTCGTGATGAACGCTCTGCGGTTTCTGGTGAACGAAGGGGTGGTGTCGGTGATCAAGAAAGTGGTTCAGCGGGCAAAGTTGGGCGGAGGTCGCTCCCATGTCAAGCTGCGACCCAACGCTACTGACCTACAGGAGCAGCGCGCCGTGGCGTTCAGGCGGATGGTACTTTCCTATGAGGCGGAGCCCTATGCTGGGCGGATTGTGTTGTTTCGCGCGATCAACCGAGAGATGCCCGAGGGCTACGAGGTAGAACCGCTGATGGGCTGGGGGAAGCTGTTTACCGGGAGTGTCCAGATCGAAGATGTGCCAGGAAGCCACTTGGGGATCCTCGAGGAACCGAATGTACAGAAGCTGGCCGCGCGATTAGGGCAGGTGCTGGAAGAATTGCCATCGCGCTGAACGGTAAATATCGACCTGAGAATGAATACTAATTAACGAGTCCGTTTTATTGGGGGAACCCACCGATCTGGATTTAGGCGATATTGGGCGTGTCGGCAGGAAGCAGCCAGAACTCGGTTGCCATGAGGGCCGGACGACGTCGAGAATCTCTTTCTTTACTTGGTGGAATAGTGGAAATAGGGTGTTAACATTTCTTATACTCACAGTGGAAATAGGGTGGTAATATTTCTTATGCTCTAAGAGCTATGTGAATTCATACTTTCCTTCGCGGAAGAACCGACCCGCGTTCATGCTATTGCGGAGATCGTATACGAACTAGACGGGTCTGATACAAATCCAACCTTGCAGGAAACAGGGGTGACCATGTGAGCGGTACAGAATTCATGATGAATATTCAACGTCGTAAAGAACTCAAACGGTTGCTCACTGTACAGGAATTGTGGAGATAACACACTCACGGTTGATCTCTCGTCGCGCAGTCAGGAGTCCAGCGGCTCTCTCTTACGCACAAGAGCAGCTTTGGTTTCTCGAGCAACTGTTTCCCGGCAGGTCGGTTTATAACATTTCGATCGCGGTTGACCTGCATGGGGGATTGGACGTTAAACGTCTTCAGCAGGTATTCGAACAAATAGGTAACCGCCATGAAGTCTTGCGGACGACATTCGAGGATTTAGGAAACGGCCCCTTACAGCGGGTCGGAGCCACAACCGAAGCCAGGCTCAAGGTCGTTGACTTGTCAATACTTTCGGCAAAAGAACGAAGCAAACGCAAAGACCAGATTCTCGAGGATGAGGCTTTCGCCTCATTCGATCTGGTACGAGGACCACTGTGGCGAATCAGCCTGCTGCGTCTAGCAGCACACGAGTACACACTCGCGTTCACAATGCACCATATCATTTCCGAGGCCTGGACCTTTGCTATCCTGTTTCGAGAGATTTCGATTTTTTACCGTAGTGAGGCTTTGGGGCCAGTCCCTCTCCATTACAGCGACTTTGCCGAGTGGCAACGAAGCAAAAACAATGATGTTGAGGATGGCATGGAATACTGGCTTGAGAAGCTGGAAAGCCCGATTGCTCCGCTTGATTTTCCCTCTGATCGACCTCGCGTTTCCATTCGCGAATTGGATGGTGCCTGGGAGACACGCTGTCTCTCACAGGCTGTGACTAACAAGGTTCGGAAATTCACTCAGTCCGAACAAAGCACAAGTTTCTCAGTCCTTCTCGCGGCCTACATAGTATTGCTATTCCGATACACTTCTAATCCCGATATCCTGGTAGGAATACCGGTAAGTAATCGGTCGCGTGCCGAGTTGGAAAACATGGTCGGTTTATTCGTGAACACCATCGTGATTCGCTCTGACCTGTCACAAGCCCCTTCATTTAGGGAGCTCTTGTTCCAGGTCCGTAGAAATACCATGGACGCACTCGAATATCGGGACATTCCATTCGAAAAGCTGGTACGAACCATCCATCCAGATCGCGATCTGTTGAGCAATCCTCTTTTTCAAGTGGCGTTTGTGCAACAGGATGTTTCGCATAATGCTAACTGGCGAACAGCACTCGATCTTCCCGGAATCGATGCCCTCTGCTACTTGACACACAGCCGCACATCGAAGTTCGATCTCACTCTGGAAGTGGAAGACAGCGCGGAGGGGCTCCTGGTCTCATTCGAATACGCAACCGACCTCTTCGATCAGGCCACTATCAGTCGCCTCCTTGAACAGTATGAAACGATTCTGACATCAGCTATCAGTGAGCCGGACCGCTCGATCATGTCCCTCGAGATTTTACCGGCATGGGAACGCAGGCTCGTAAAGACGGATTGGAACGACACAATCGTTGACTATCCATACGACAAGTGTATACACGAGCTTTTCGAGCAACAAATGGAACTGGCACCCGACGCCATCTCCATAGTCATTGAAGATCAGGAATTAAGCTACCGAGAACTGAACGAACGCGCTAACCAACTGGCGCATTATCTGCGGAGTTTGGGGGTCGATTCAGAAACGCTGGTGGGAGTGTATTTGAATCGGTCGGTGAATTATATCGTTAGCGTCCTTGGAATCCTCAAAGCCGGTTCGGCCTACGTACCACTCGATGCGAATTATCCCAAGCAGCGACTAAAATTTGTGCTCACTGATGCGAAAATTGGATTTCTCGTCACGCAACATTCCTCGCTCGATCGGCTTCCCGCAACCGATAGCCAGCTCATCTGTTTGGATGCCGATTCAGCTAATCTTCAAGCCATGCCCTGTTCGAATCCATCGATTAACGTCGCAGCCAATAATCTCGCCTACGTGATGTATACCTCCGGGTCCACCGGTACTCCCAAAGGCGTCGCAGTGATGCATCGCTCCATTTCACGGTTGGTAAGAAACACAAATTATGTCGATTTGACGGCGGAAGATTGCATTGCGCACGTTTCGAATATTTCATTTGATTCAGCTACCTTTGAAATATGGGGAGCATTACTTTGTGGTGCCCGATTGGCGATTTGTCCCAACGATGCTATTTTATCGGCGTATGATTTCGCGGAGTTTTTGTGCCTGCATAAAGTGACAACGTTGGCGCTTACAGCAGCAGTATTCAACCAGTACGTAGCAGCCCAGCCCGATATTTTCTCCTCGCTGAAACAGGTGTTATTCGGTGGCGAATCAGCGGACGCTGAAACAGTTCGGAAAATACTCAGGCACAATCCCCCTGACCGTTTGCTAAACGTCTATGGCCCCACGGAAAATACGTGTATAACCACCTGGCAGTTGATTCAAGAAGTCGCCTCGGATGCCAGGACTGTTCCGATAGGCCAGCCGATTTCGAATACCCAGGTTTATGTGTTGGATACCCTGCGGCAGCTGGTTCCGATAGGGGTACCAGGTGAGCTATACATTGGTGGTGCAGGCCTGGCCCAGGGATACCTGAACCGTTCAGAGTTAACGGACGAGCGATTCGTTGCCGATCCCTTTTCTAATGATCCCGACGCGAAACTCTACCGCACGGGTGACCTTTGTCGTTGGCGTGAGGAAGGATACATCGAATTCATGGGTCGCCTCGACAATCAGGTTAAACTGCGTGGTTTTCGCATCGAGCTGGGTGAAATTGAAGCGGCTTTGCGTCAGCAGGCTCATATTGCCAGCGCAGTTGTCATATTGCGCAAGGAAGGAACAAACCACCAGTATATCGCCGCTTACCTGACTACTGAGAAAAATCAGTCTATTGCCCCTGACAATGTACGTAGCACGTTAGGAGAAATATTGCCTGGCTACATGATACCAACGACTTTTACGGTCCTTGAGGATTTACCGCTAACCCCAAATGGTAAAGTCGATCGTAAGGCATTGGAGAGACTTTCCCAGGAAAAGCGAGTTCACACTTCTAATACCACCGATTCTCATCAGTTGACTGAATTGGAGCAACGAGTCATTGAGGTTTGGGAAGAGGTGTTACAGGTAAAGAACATAAACCCGAATGATAATTTTTTTGATCTTGGCGGGCATTCCATGTTAGCGGTAAACCTCATTTTCAAAACTGAGGCTATCTTTGGTATTCGGCTGCCATTTGCAATTTTTATCCAAGCACCGACCGTCGTGGGGTTTGCCCATCAGCTACAGCAAGAAACCGGATCAGCAACCTATTTCACCCTGGTGCCTACTAGTCCACAGGCTAGCTCGCTTCCTTTGTTCTGTGTGTACGGATTGTATTTATACAAACCGTTGGCACTTGCACTAGGCCCTGACCAACGTACTTATGGAATATACCTGGAATTTGAATCCGATCTACGAGCTGGAAAAAATACTAGCGAGGCCGGGTTCGAGTTTACAGTAGAAAATATAGCCTCCCGTTACATTGAACAAATTCGAAAAATAGAACCGTCGGGTCCATACAATCTTGCTGGTCTATCTTTTGGTGGATTAGTGGCATTTGAAATTGCTCATCAACTATTAGAGCAGGGAGAAAAAGTCAACCTTTTAGCCTTGTTTGACACTTATGCTCCCGTGCCGATGAAGTTTCATATGATTAAAACAAGCTTAAACTGGGCTCGGCATCTGTACGCGAAGAAACTGAGCCATCCTCTTGACTATGGGCAACATAAATTTGTCGAATCCAAAGACAAACAAGGTTCAATAGAAGATGAGATGGAGAAGATTAATGTCGAACAAATAGAGAAGGTAATGAAAAAATACAAATTGAGAAGTTATCCTGGTGATATTGTGATTTATAGAGCAGAGGAAACATCAAGGTTTGATATGATTTATCCCGATGATCTTGGATGGAAGCCTTATGTACCAGAAGGTTTAAAAATTGTTAATGTGCCTGGTGATCATCTTAGTATTTTAAGTGACCCTAATGTACATATTATTGCTGATTCGATCAAAGTACGTTTAATCGGAGATTAAATAATTGATCTCTCTAAAAAATATTACCTGGTATCGTATCGCATTGTTCAGGCGGTTCCACTTTCAGAACCATATCAACCTTTAACCACAAATACTCTATGAATGCGATGGTGCCGTCAAAGTGGCCGCTCTTGCGCATCCATGCTCCGCGCGTCAGCAAGTATCAAAGAAACTGCCGGGCCGCACAGGCGTGATCAAACAGATACTTGCAATTACTGTTGTCCTGTTAATTTTCGCTGAAATTGGTTAAAAGACGGATGGATGCATGGTAAATCAAAAAGAGCCCGTCATTCCGAACAGCGTTTATTGCTGGTCCGGAATCCATGCATTTCAACGGTTTACTGGATACCGGTCTGCGCTAGCCTGACAGATTTTAGTTAACGGGAGAGCAGTGACTCTGAATATATCGTGATGATGATCACATCGTCCGTTTCCGCTTTGGTTTACACTTTCTCGCAATGTATCATGAACTGTTCTGGATTGGCGCTGTAATCTCGTAGGGACTCTCGCTTATCTCGGAACCTACCCGGTTATTACCTTGCGGGCCGGTGGCCGCATGCAATAACCTGGATATGGGTCAGGGTTGGTTTTAGTGGGAGACCAGAGGGATACTCCACGACCGATTTTTTACCCTTTTGCAAACCAGCTATTACATATGGGAATGAGGCGAATATTGAAACCTAGAGCAATAGACTCGCTGGGGTGCCTGATCCGATGTGACGAACTTGAGCTGTTTAAAGCCTAAGCTATACTACTCGATGTAACGAGTTACAATTATGCCTGAACTGTCCCTCTTCTGAGCCATGCCAATAAAACTAGTTCCCCATTCAATTGACATGACGGATGCTGTCCACGCTTTCAATGCAAGAAT
>QIGP01000182.1 GCA_003228965.1 Gammaproteobacteria bacterium | reverse complement strand
GATACCCGTAAGGTAGGCAGCGAAACCAAATACGAAACCGTTGAGTGCGGCCTCTCTTGGAGAACGATCGACAAAACTTAACAGCAGCGCGGCAATCGTTAAGGGCATGAGCCCCCAAAAACCGTAAGGCGCAAAACTTAAGGGATAGGTAAGTCCGGCCACGGCCGCCAACACCAGGCTCCAGCGCCACGAAAGCGCGCTAAACACGACCTTCATGAACGTCTAGGCTACCGCGCCCGTAATAGGACGTTCTATACCATCAAGAGGCTTTACCTGAACGGTCTCAATTCTGCGACTGTCGGCGCGCACTACTTTGAAACGCAGTTCAGCAATTTCAAGAGTCTCTCCACGGCGTGGAAGCCGACCCAACTCGTGCATGATTAGTCCGCCAATAGTGTCGTAGTCTTCGTCGTCTATTGAACACCCGAAGTACTCGTTAAATTCTTCAACCCGAGTCAGCGCCTGCACGGTGTACAGAGCTTTCGCTTCTCTTTGAATCGGTACGTCTTCTTCAATGTCGTGTTCGTCGTCTATCTCTCCGACAATTTGTTCAATCACGTCCTCGATAGTTGCAAGCCCGGAGACGCCGCCGTACTCATCGACCACAATGGCCATATGGTTATGACTGTCGCGAAATTCTTGCAAGAGTTTGTCCAGGCGCTTGCTCTCCGGCACAAACACAGCCGGGCGCAAACACTCCTTAATGTTAAAATGCGCGACGTCACCGTCTACGTAGACGCGTAACAAGTCCTTGGCCAGCAATATACCGAGGATCTCATCGCGGTTTTCGCCCACTACCGGAAAGCGAGAGTGACCACTGTCTACAATCGCTTTTAGTAACTCTGCGGCGGGTTGATCGCGCTCCAGGACAATCATGTGAGGCCTGGGAATCATGACTTCTCGAACATGAGTTACGGACACTTCCAGCACACCCTTGATCATGACTTGTGCTTCCCGGTCTACGAGACCAGTGTCGCGCGCAATGGCAAGCAGCTCCAGTAAATCTTCTCGATCCCGGGGTCTGGTCACAAACGGTTGCGTAAGTCTGCGCCAAAAACTGGATTTCCCGGGACCCTCGGTACTCGGAGGTTTACTACTTGGAGTTTTGTCGTCTGACATGAAAGTTCTCGATTAATTTAAACTAGTATGTGCTTGGGCCCTGTTCAGGCCACGCGCTCAACGTAAGGGTCGCTAATGCCAAGCGTCGCAAGCGTGCTCGTTTCCAGCGCCTCCATTTTGGTCGCCTCACTGTCTTCAACGTGATCGTACCCAAACAAATGGAGCACACCGTGGATTACCAGGTGTGCGTAATGTGCGTTGCGTTCTTTGCGCTGCCTAGCCGCTTCGCTGTCTACGACAACGGGACAAATCACCACGTCGCCAAGCAGTCCGTGAAGTGTGCGAATATCTTCCTCAACAGCAAAAGACAACACATTGGTTAGCTTGTCCTTGTCGCGGTAAGTGCGATTTAGTGACTGCATTTCTTCAGCATCCACCAACCGTAAGGTCACTTCGCAGGTTGTATCACCTTTGCTTTCGAACAGTGAAAGCACAGCCTGCGCCCAACCAGCCAACTCCTCATCAGACGGAGCGTCGTCGTCACAAGCTCGCTGAATGACAACATCAGTCATTCGAGTTTTCTGCATCGGCGCGCTCGTAAGCCATAACAATTCGTTGCACCAAAGGATGTCTCACGACATCCATAGCCGTGAAGTTTACGAAACTAACACCCTTGGTTTTAGCCAGGACGCCGCTGGCGTGTTTAAGGCCCGATTTTTGATGTTTCGGTAAATCCACCTGCGTTATATCGCCAGTAACAACAGCTTTCGAACCAAAACCGATGCGCGTCAGAAACATTTTCATTTGTTCGACAGTGGTATTTTGCGCTTCATCCAAAATAACGAAACTGTCGTTGAGCGTACGGCCGCGCATGAACGCAAGCGGCGCCACTTCGATGACGTTGCGCTCCATAAGTCGTGCTACGCGTTCGTAACCCATCATGTCGTATAGCGCGTCGTAAATCGGTCGCAAATACGGATCGACTTTCTGCGACATATCGCCGGGCAAAAACCCGAGGCGCTCACCCGCTTCAACTGCTGGTCGCACGAGCACTATGCGGCGCACTTGCTCAAGATCGAGCGCTTGTACAGCACACGCTACGGCAAGAAACGTTTTACCCGTTCCTGCAGGGCCAATGCCGAAACACAAATCGCTGCTATGAATGTTACGCAAGT
Organism: Gammaproteobacteria bacterium; assembly: GCA_003228965.1. Lineage (GTDB taxonomy): Bacteria > Pseudomonadota > Gammaproteobacteria > Steroidobacterales > SZUA-146 > SZUA-146. The sequence goes on along the minus strand of QIGP01000182.1, from coordinate 7,173 downwards.
AGCTTTGCTGATTAGGTCCCCGACCTCGAATCATACCGCGGCGAGTCTTAATCAATACTTCGTGCTGGTTAGGTGAATTAACTACTTCACCCATGTTGAGTTCCTGCAACAATAAATGTACCTCTTGGGGGTCAAGCACTTCGTCGTTGGTCATATCGAACAGGCGCTGGATAATCTCGCTACCCGCCCGCGCCGCAGCGTCGTTGCCGGTGACACGAAACCGGTTTCCACGATTATCGATTTCGATGCCCAGGTTTTTTTCGATTTGTCGAAGGTGCTCGTCTAACTGGCCGCAAAGATTTGCGAGTCGCTCGTTGTCGGCCGGTTCCAGGAAGAATTCTTGTGCGGCTTGTGCGCTCAAAGTGGTATGACGCTCCTTACGCGATTTGAGATAAAGATTGCTGGTTATCAAGTAGACGACCACGCAGTGAATTTGGTTGAGCTTCGGTGACAACAACGTCTACAAACGAACCAATCAATGATTCGGGGCCACCGAAATTGACCCAGCGCATATTCTCGGTACGCCCGGCTATCTCACTGGTGTCTTTTTTCGACACACGCTCAACCAACACGCGTTGCGTAGATCCCACCATTTGGCGTGAAATTTGCTGAGCTTGTTGGGTGATGCGTGTCTGAAGTATTTCGAGACGACGACGTTTTTCGCTCGTCTCAACTTCGTCAGGCAGCGCGGCCGCAGGAGTCCCTGGTCGTGCGCTGTAGATAAAACTGAAGCTATGGTCGAAACCAATATCTACAATCAGTTTCATAGTGTCATTGAAATCTTGCTCGGTTTCGCCGGGAAAGCCAATAATAAAATCGGACGACAAACTAATGTTGGGGCGCACTGCTCGTAGCTTGCGAATTTTTTGTTTGTACTCAATAGCGGTGTGGCCGCGCTTCATGGCGGACAATATTCGGTCTGAACCACTTTGCACCGGAAGGTGCAGGTAGTCCGCAAGCTCTGGCACGTTGGCATAGGCTTCGATCAGACTGTCGGAAAACTCAACAGGATGAGAAGTCGTAAAATGAATACGTTCAATGCCGTCAATGGCGGCGACGTAGTGAATGAGCGTGCCAAGGTCAGTCAGGTTGCCGTCGTGTGTTGGCCCCTGGTAGGAGTTGACGTTTTGACCCAGCAAGTTAATTTCTTTGACGCCCTGATTGGCCAAACTGACTATCTCGGCAATCACGTCGTCAAAGGGGCGGCTGAATTCGTCGCCACGCGTGTAAGGTACGACGCAAAAACTGCAGTACTTGCTGCAGCCTTCCATAATGGAGACAAACGCCGTAGCGCCACTCGCTTTGGGTTCAGGCAAGCGATCAAATTTTTCAATTTCGGGAAAACTGATATCAACGGCCGGTTTGCCTTGCTCTTTAACAGAATTGAGCAGTTCGGGTAAACGGTGAACGGTTTGAGGGCCAAACACCATGTCAACGTAGGGCGCGCGTTTAATGAGCGCCTCGCCTTCCTGGCTAGCCACACAACCGCCCACACCAATCACAAGCCCGGGGCGCGTTTGCTTCCATTTCCTCCACCGACCCAATTGATGAAAAACTTTCTCCTGGGCTTTCTCACGAATGGAGCACGTGTTCAGCAACAGCACGTCTGCATCTTCAGCCGTGTGAGTGATTTCAAGGCCATGAGAAGCCTCAAGTACGTCGGCCATTTTGTCCGAATCGTACTCGTTCATCTGACAGCCAAATGTCTTTATAAAGAGCTTCCCGCCCATGATCTCTCTGTTTAGCCTCACAGCTCTAACTTACTCTTGATGTTAGGCCATTTCTATTAAATCCACCCGGTGACAACCGCTGTTCCGGGGATGTATCAATAATGCTTTTTAATTCAATCGATTATCCGCGAAAATATCGGGGACGTCCCTAATCGAATTTCGCCAATAATCGCTGAAATGTCGGCGGGCCGGCGAGTTTACACTGTTTTTAGGGTGTTTTCCTGAGTATTAGCAGAATATTTGGTACCCTATCAAATAGACACAAACCCTTGAAACGAGACTTCCAACCGGTGCAAACTGGCCTTCGAGAATCGCTTGAGCTTCTTGCTGCCGGATTGCTGAATGTCGGTGCAGGCCTTCTTAGCCATTGAACGGTAGTGACGCCGCTGGCCTCCTCAATTGCCGTTAAATGCCGCTGCAAACTGTCAAACACTTCCTGGCTAATTTTCGTAGTCACGCAATATTCCCTACCCATACTGGACCTGAATCTCGATACAGATTCAAGACAAGGCAGCCCACAGTTCAGGAGGCTGCCTTGCCAAATACACTCACTACCAGCTATTTCAGGAAGACACTGATATCTTTTTTCCTGCTCGCATCGTTGGCCTCTTTAACCGCATGAAGCATGTCGTTGAGCATGCTTCGGTCAAGGAGCTTCCCGTGCAACACAACGGACCTGATGGACCGGGTGTTGCGAATATCTTCCAATGGATTCTCATCCAGCAACACCAAGTTGGCTTTTTTACCTGGCTGAATACGGCCTGCGTTATTGCCCAACCAGTCCGCAGGCTGTGATGTGGCAGCCTTCAACACCTGTGACTCAGACATGCCGGCAGAGTTAAGACTGACAAACTCATCGTGCAACGAAAACCCTGGCACGGTGGGTGGGAGATTCGCATCGGTTCCTGTCATGATTTTGACGTTATTCTCGACCAGGCTCATCAGTATTATGCGACAGGCGGCCGCATAGGTTTGCCAATACTTGCTACGCCAAGCCACCTCTTCTTCAGTAGGGGTACCAGGCAACTGATAGCGATTCACGCCCGGTAACCAACCCAGTCCGCCTTGAGGCACGCGGGGCGTCCATTCACTAATGCCCGGGTTCTCGTACTCAAGCTCGACCTCTCGAAGCACGTTATCAAGATCAAACTTCTGCCCGATAAAACTTTCAACAAGCCAAAGCGTTGTCGAGACGGTTATGTCATTGTCGAACAGGTTTTGTGCAACCTCGTCACTACGCTGTTCAACAAAGGCTAGAAATTCATCGGCCGTTGCTGCTTTAAACTTGCCGAATTCTCGATTCAGCGCATTCATCAACTCTTCAAGATGCGCGATGGACTCATGCTCCACGTACACGTCCGACAGCTCGACACTCCACGGCACGTGCCCCACTACCCTCATGCCAAGAGCCTTGGCCGTTTTTGCAACAGCGTGATACGTCTCTTTGTTTATCTGGCTATAGATTTTTACCGCGTCGTAACCTTCGTTGTGCAGCCTGCGAACTTCTTTCTCCGCATCAATCGCGTTATTTATGTTCAGGAAGCCCTGCGACCACTCCATGAACATACCTTCCATTCCCTCGAAACTACCAATGCGAGGTGAGGCTATAAACATGTCAGGCCCGATTTGGCCATTTTGTATTTGTGCTCTCCATTCAAGATGATCTTCTTCGCCAATTAGTTCGCGTATTTGGGTAACTCCGTTGGCGGCGTACAGCAGCAAATCGTTCGGGCTTTTGAACAAGTGGACGTGCGTGTCGGCCAATCCCGGAATGAGATATTTGCCGCTACCATCAACTGCACGATAGCGACCCAGATCTTCAGGTTCTTGCCCAACGGATACGATCACGCCGTCTTCAATGGCGACCGTTTGGTTGGCCAAAAAACGCTCTGAGTCGGGTGTTAGGACGTTGACGTTATTGATCACCAGAGGACCATTGTATGGCGTGAACGACGACGGATCGACGCGCTGGGTTAGCCCTCCGTAAATACGCGTCATATCGCGGTTGGCAAGATACACAAAGCCCACAGAAGCCACGAGCAGCAACACCAGTAAGTACTTAATCCATTTCATGATCTCAAATCTCTTTTCAGCGAATGTGAGACCAAGATATCAACGCCCCAAGTACGCACAATCGATTTGTGACCAGTGCAGTCGGTTGGGATGAAAACGCGCCTAAAAGTGATTACTCACAAGGCGTTGGGACGAATGACAAGGGACGAAAAAGGCTATTTTCGACGAAACGCGGAAACGTAGCTCCTCGAAACCGGCACTGGACGGTCACAGTCGCTCAGTGAGAGCAGAAGCCCCTGGGCATTGCCCGCCGTGGAAGTAATGGCATCGCGATTGACGAAAAAGGACCGGTGGCAGCGGACCAGGGAGTTGCCAAGATCCTGCTCGGACAAGCCCTTGAGCGTGGCCCGCTCCACCTTTTCGGTAAGTTCCCCCACCTCATTCACACGGGCGATCTTAATGTAGTTTTGCATCGCTTCTACGTAGCGAATCTGGCTGAGCGGAATATCGTAAACGCTACCGCTACTGGTGACCTTAGTCGCTTTGGTTTCCTCGGCGTCGTGATTAACCTCGCTGGCGATGCCCTGGTATTTCTTTTCCTGCACCAATAACGCCCACGCACCCATTGCAATAATGGGGAAAAACCCAATGGCAAAGGTGCCGCGAATCATGTACGGGAACAACGACCAATCAATGTGCCCAATGACGGCTAGTCGGACAAACAGGAAATTAGCCACACTGATAAACAACATCGCGCCGTTGAAATAGAGGATCCAGCGACCGTAGGTAAAGTGCGTGCCTTCGCCTTTGAACTTTAGCACTTTTACGACAAACCACTCGTAGACCATGGAAGCAACAAACGAGATACAACCAAAACCAAGGCACAGCCACAGGAACCCGGTTTGAATCTGATGCAAACCAAACGGTTTAAACATGTACAGAAAGACAGTCACAAATACGCTAATGGCGGCGACTATTTTGAGGGTGGCAGCAAGGCTTTCTTCCTGCGGAAATGGTTTATCAAGAAATTGTTTTAGTACTTCCATGATGCCTGTGAATCGCCAAGACTGGAAAACCACAAGCCCAGCGGATCGTCGACTCCATTAGTAAGTCTTGATGCAATTGCGGCGAAATCGTCTTCGCTGTTCGCATGTGAATTCGCTTCACTAACTAGCGGCTTGCCTAGAAAGGAATGTCGTCATCAAAACTACCGGCATCGCCAGAACCTTCAGGCATTGAAGGGGGCGCTTGATTCATGCCGCCACCGCCGCCTGCACCACCTGCTGCGCCGCCTGCACCACCACCTGCTCCGCCGCGACTACCAAGCATCTGCATTTCTCGCGCCACAATTTCTGTGGAGTAGCGATCAGCGCCAGTTGCCTTGTCTTGATATTTCTGTGTGCGAATTTGACCTTCAACGTAGACCTGCGACCCTTTACGCAAATATTCGGCTGCGATCTCGGCCAGGCGATTAAAAAACACCACGCGATGCCATTCTGTGCGTTCTTTTTGTTCACCGGAGCTTTTGTCTTTCCAGGACTCAGACGTGGCGATACTAATATTGGTGACTGAACCACCGTTGGGCATATGCCGTGTTTCCGGGTCGTTGCCCAGATTTCCCACCAAAATGACTTTATTGACTCCACGTGCCATATGCTCTGCTCCAATTCTCTATAAGTAATGTATGTGTGATGGCTTTCTGTCGGCGGCGTTGTCGGCTCGGCTGAATGTGCGCCTGGCCCCACTCGATCAGGTGGCCGATTGTAGGCTGATTAAGTTAAAAGTTCACGCCGTAAAACTGGCTTATTTAGACGCTTTATCAGGAAGCGCGGCTAACTGCGTGACTAGCCACAAAACAGCGGCTACGGCGCAGATCAAAAATGCGCCTCGTGAGCCTCCAAAGCCCATAGCTACTCCCGCCAATGCGCCACCAGCAAACACACCGAGGAACTGACAGCTCGCAAAAAGGCCCAGCGCAGTGCCGCGCTGCTCTTCGGTGACCACCACGGAAACACGCGCCGGCAAGCCCGCTTCCATGAAGTTAAAACCGGTGAAAAATGCAGCGCAAAGAAGCACCACCACCGGAAGAGTGATCATGGGATGGCCAATGCCGATGGCCAGTGCAACGGTGCTAGCCGCAACAAAGGCGATGACAGGTACCGCGAACCGTGCCGCCTGGGCTTCGACGGCGCTACGTTCCGAGCGCATCACTAACAGCACCGTGCCAGGAATGGAAAGGAGAATAATCAGGCCAAGTGCTTTCCACTGAGATCCTTCAACCAGCGCAAACTGATCGCGAAGTACGAACGGCAACGCCACAAACAGCGCCGCTAAAATAAGATGAAGCAGAAAAATACTAAGGTTCAGATTCCACAGAACACGGCTGCCCAGCACGGTCGAAAACGCTAGCCTGCTGCTGGTGGATCTCTTGGGGATGTCGCCTGGTATGCGCCATGCTGTTATCAGTAGAGCGATTGCAGCCAGACCAGCCGCCACAATGAAGAGTCCCTTGACGCCGACCCAGCTGCTGATAACCGGACCAAGTAGCAGTGACACAAGAAACGACATACCAATACCGATACCCACAAAGGCCATGGCCCGGGTACGGCGCTGCTCGGCAATCGTATCGCCAATAACCGCGGTCAAGACTGCCGATATGGCACCTGCGCCCTGGATAATTCTGCCGACAACTACGCCTGTAACAGACGTACTCACTGCAGCTACACAGGCGCCCGCACCAAAGATTAACAGCCCAATCACAAGCATACGCCGACGCCCGTAGCGGTCGGACGCCCAGCCAAAAGGGATCTGAAGCAGGGCCTGACTAATGCCGTATCCGCCAACCGCGAGTCCCACAAGCAGTGGCGTCGCGCCCGGCAGTGACGCCGCGTAAAGCGCCAGCACAGGTAACAACATGAAAAGGCCCAACATTCGCATTCCGAACACACCCAGCACCGCCACGAGCGTGCCTTTTTCATCAGGCGAGAGGTTGGTCTGAACAGCTTTGCTGCCCATTTCGGTCGACGATGAATTCACAGTAGATCGCTTTGCGCCCGGGTGTCAGGAGCGCGTATATTAGCAGGTCCGCCTCCAATTACTACGGCCCCCGAAAATCGCTATCTAATGAAATATATTCAAATCCGCGGCGCCCGCACGCACAACCTGAAAAACGTCGACGTTGATTTACCTCGCGACAAGCTCATAGTGATTACCGGCCTGTCGGGTTCGGGTAAATCATCTCTGGCCTTCGACACCATCTACGCCGAAGGTCAGCGCCGCTACGTTGAGTCGTTGTCGGCGTATGCGCGACAGTTTTTGTCCATGATGGAAAAGCCCGACGTCGACACCATTGAAGGTTTGTCGCCGGCCATTTCAATTGAACAAAAATCAACGTCGCATAACCCGCGCTCCACTGTTGGCACCGTGACAG
>QIGP01000052.1 GCA_003228965.1 Gammaproteobacteria bacterium | reverse complement strand
TTAAGCAGTGGCGACTCAAAAATGACCGGGCAGGGTCGAATGCCGCCGCAGAGTTGCGTCTAAAACTCGTCATTTGACAGGTAAATGTGCAAAACTTCATCGCATCTCCTGAATTGCGTCACTGACCGCACAGAAAATAAATATCTGTTCATTTTGTCAGGAACATTTGTGCGAAAATCGGACTTTTCGTTCTGGCACTAGTTACCTGAATCCGGTGCACTGCGATAGCTTGCCTCCACCACCTTTTGCGCCTCATCACCGTAGCTGAATACCGGGTTTTCGTGCGGATAGCCAAACGTTGCAATAATGTTAAACATGTCGGTATCGATGGCCAAATCCAGAATATCTTCCGCCGTTAACGTGTGTCTTCCAGCGCGTTCTATGAGCGGTAAATGAAAACCCTCTACGCCGTCGTACGCGCGATAGACCACTTCGGTACAGACCAGCCGGTCTGAAGTGAAAAAATCAAAATCGAAGTTATACATTTTGCCTTCATGTTTCACTACGCGCTCAATGGCAGAGCGAATTGCCCCTGGAGAGGCCTGCACCCTCACCACCACAAAAGCGTCCACGCTCAGCGTGCTTGAAAGCTCCCGAAACAACACGCCGTCGCGCAGCGCTTCGAGTGTGCATTTGTTTTGGCGCCAGCGATGTTCTGTGGGCGGCGGCACTTTAATTCCAGACTGTTCGCGCTGTTCAGGCGTGCCGACATACAGGGCCGCGTGAGGCCAGGTGCCCGGCAGGAAAAAATTGGTCAGCGCATAACGGTGTCGGGTCACCAATATATCGCCAGGTTCCAACTGCTGCGCAATGATTGCGAGCACTTCTGGCGTGACCTGTTTCGTTTTCCCGGGGTTCATTTTCGCGGCCATGCGACCACCGGCCTCAAACACGGCAAATATGGTCTGATCACGAGCCGACGCGCCACGACGACGCCACTTGTACTTTAGGTACTGAATTAGACGGCGAAGATACGAGCGCTTACTAATATCCAGGTAGATTTCGAACTCGGGTAGCCGCTCCACCACTGGCGCTACCAGAATATCGCTTTTCAAGGCCTCGCGAAACTTTGCATTGCGCTTTAAAAAGCCGACGGCGTCGTAAAGTCTGAACATGGTTGCAGGATCGGAGTAGGCCGAGAAAATTCGGCTGAACCGTTTGCGTTCAATACGGTACTCAGGAAACGCTTCGTTGAGCTTGCGTTGCATATGCCCGTCGACGGCAAACTCAAATACCAGAAAACGGTCAAGGCGCACGAGCAAACAGGCGGCGCTAAAACCCACAATAAAACTGCGCCAGTCCGTGAGAAGCTCAATTTTGGTTAGCGGCACCTTAACGTCGTCGTCCATTTCTCCAAGCAGTTCCCACAAGTCTTCGCGCAAGGTCAAAAAGCGCGAAAACCAGTAACCCACCCGATCATCTTCTTCCGGACGCAGTGCGCCCCGCTCCACAGCTGCCTTACGGTCCTCAGCGGACAACGCGTCACCGATAAGCTCAGGTACGGCGTCGGCGAGCGCCAGGAGCGTGTTGATATGTTGTTGGTGAGGCATGGGTCGAGCATAAACGAGCCTCCGGTCCAGGCCCACTTCTTTTCACCTACCACTATCCAATTCAGGCGAGGCCGGTCTGAATCCGTTTAGCCCTGTTAACCCCAGTCCAGTCAAGCTATTCATACCGGAGGCAAAAATTGGCAATTCGACAGGTTATGGGTCTTGCTGTCCACGTACCGCACGTTCCACAATGCAGCGAAGAACCCTTACAGATCGCTATAGCACTCGTAGCACTTACCTATCGTTTAAGAGATACCGTGTAGCTGTGACTGTGGGAGCGGCTTCAGCCACGATTAAATGCCACTGTTGAATTTAATCGCGGCTGAAGGGCACCTGAAGCCGCTCCCACAGTTACTCTCCAAGTCCCAACACACTTACACGTCCAGCGTATTTCTGACGTGCTAAATAAGTACTATTAGACCCTGACACGACACTTCCGAGGCACGCTCATTGACCAACGACATCAATTCCTGGCTGGTTCTAAAACACACCAAAGGCCTATCGAGCGCGCGCGCACTTGAGCTTGTCACTCGCGCCGGATCTGCTCAAAATGTCATCAATCTCGATCAATCGTCGCTGATTGACCTGGGGCTGTCGCCTGATGCCGCTGCAGCGCTGAAACGCTTCGATCAGGCGGCGCTCGACAACGATTTGAAGTGGCTTGACCACCCGTCACACCATTTTGTGCCGCATGGCAGCGCGCATTATCCGCTGTTGTTAGCCAAAATTCCCGATCCGCCGCTGGGTCTTTACGTCGTAGGCGAGCTCCAACTGTTAAATCATCCCCAATTGGCCATGGTGGGAAGTCGCAATCCGACCAAACAGGGTGAAGAAAACGCCGCGGCCTTTGCACACTTTCTGTGCGAAGCAGGTTTTGCCATCACCAGCGGCCTCGCCAGAGGCATCGACGCGGCAAGCCACAAAGGCGCTCTTGCATCCTCGGGACTCACCGTGGCGGTGTGTGGAACGGGCCTCGATGCCGTGTATCCGAAGAGCCACATAGGGCTAGCCACGCAGATTGCCTCAAGCGGTGCCCTTGTCAGTGAGTTTTCGACCCAAACCCTTCCCCATAAAGGAAATTTTCCTCGTCGCAATCGCATCATAAGCGGCCTTTCGGTGGGGGTCCTCGTCATCGAAGCGGCCTACAGAAGCGGCTCGCTCATCACCGCACGTTACGCAGGCGAGCAAGGTCGGGAAATTTTTGCAGTCCCGGGATCCATCCACAATCCGATGGCTCGCGGCTGCCACAGACTAATCCGGGATGGCGCGAAGCTGGTTGAGTCAGGCAGCGATATTCTGCAGGAACTTGGGCAACTGACTCGGTCGGCACTTGACGATAATGAAGCCAAAAAGGCCTGTATTTCAACCGAAACACCCTCCGGGGAAACCCTGAAAAATGAAGATCACGAGGCGCTTTTACATAGTCTGGGTTATGAACCGAGCAACATAGATCAACTCTGCGCACGTACCGGATTGACGGCGGATGCCGTTTCATCCATGCTCCTGATCTTGGAACTGCAAGGCCACGTTTCGATAACCGATGGGGGCCGCTACATGCGAGCCTATAAGAAGGAGAATCAATGAAAGAGTCGGTTTTAGATGTGCTGATGTACCTTTTCGAGACCTATATCGGAGAAGACATCGAGCCTGAGCCAGACCGCAACATTCTGCGCAGCGAGCTTGAGTTAGCCGGTTTTAACAACCGTGTCATCACACACGCGCTCGAATGGCTAGACGATCTTGGCGATTTTCACAACGACAGCGATTACGCACCTCAGACCAATTCCACACGGATATTCAACGGGCGTGAAATTCAGCGTATCGACGTGGAATGCCGCGGCTACATCGTCTATCTCGAACAAATCGGTATTCTCAATACGTCGCAGCGAGAGCGCGTTCTCGACCGCATTCTAGCGCTCGGCGAACGCGACATCGATCTCGACGACATCAAATGGGTGGTTCTGATGGTCCTGTTTACCCAGCCGGGCCAGGAAGACGCATACGCCCGTATGGAAGACCTTGTTTTTGAGGAAAATGCAGGTGTGGTGCACTAGCACTGACCGGCCGTCTTTCCGTTCGAATTGATCACGCCCCCAATTTCCATTATGTTCTCTAACCGCGACTCAAGCGCTTACGACGCTCACTGCGGCTCAATTTCCTGAGCAAGCTCTGAGCGTTGCGAAGACTGGCTTGAGTTGGAAAGAGCGGTTAATTGCTAACTTCACATCTAACTAACCTTGAAAGGACGACATGACCAATAGCCTAGTCATAGTTGAATCTCCCGCCAAAGCCAAGACTATCGAGAAATATCTGGGTCGCGGTTTTCAAGTGCTGGCATCATACGGGCACGTGCGAGATCTCATTCCCAAGGAAGGTGCCGTCGATACTTCAAGTAACTTCACGATGAAGTATCAGGTGATCGAACGTAACGAAAAACACGTCGAAGCGATTGAAAAAGCACTGAAAAAAGCCGACATCCTGTACCTCGCAACTGACCCCGATCGCGAAGGGGAAGCGATAGCGTGGCACCTGGTTGAGCTGCTTAAGGAACGCGGCAAACTCGGCGACAGGGAAGTTTTCCGTGTCGTGTTCCACGAAATCACCAAAACCGCGGTTCGCCACGCCATTGATAATCCAGGGCAGCTGTCAATCGACATGATCAACGCGCAGCAGGCGCGACGTGCACTTGATTACCTGGTTGGCTTTAATCTGTCACCGCTGTTGTGGAAGAAAATTCGCCGCGGGCTGTCTGCAGGCAGGGTTCAGAGCCCTGCGTTGCGCCTGATCTGCGAGCGAGAGAAAGAAATTGACGCGTTTAACCCGCGTGAATACTGGAGCGTAGAAGGCGACGTCAAGAAAGACGCCAAACAATTCATCACTCGCCTGATTCAATATCAGGGCGACAAAGTGCAGCAGTTTAGCTTTGAAAACGAAGACCAGGCTTTTGCGGTTGAAAAACACCTGACCGAAGAAGCTCAGGGCAAGCTCAAAGTCGTAAAAATCGACAAAAAGCAACGTCGAAGAACCCCGCTTGCTCCGTTTACTACGTCTACGCTGCAACAGGAAGCCTCACGCAAACTGGGTTTCACCGCTCAGCGCACCATGCGCACAGCGCAAAAGCTGTACGAAGGTATCAACGTAGGCGACGGCGAAGTTGGCCTCATCACCTACATGCGTACCGACTCCGTGACGCTGTCGCAAGACGCGATTGCCGAACTGCGTCAGGTCATCGACAGCAAATACGGCGCAGACTACGTACCCGAAATACCCAACACCTACAAGACCAAAGCCAAAAACGCGCAGGAAGCTCACGAAGCCATCCGCGTTACGGCTGCCGCTCGTGTACCGAGCGAAATCAAAAGCTTTTTGGAGCCAGATCAGGCCAAACTGTACGACCTGATCTGGAAGCGCACCATGGCCAGCCAAATGGTGCCAGCCGTATTCGACACGGTAGCGGCCGACCTTGCTCCTGGCACGAGCGGCGACTCTACGTCACGGTTGCGCGCCAACGGTTCCGTCCTTATTGAGCCCGGATTTCTGCGCGTTTACCAAAGCGACAAAGGGCACGAAGCGGACGATGACAAAATTTTACCTCCCATGAAAGAAGGTGAAATCATAGACCTGCTCGCGGTACGGCCCGAGCAGCATTTCACCGAGCCGCCACCGCGCTTCTCGGAAGCGAGTCTGGTTAAAACGCTGGAAGAATACGGCATTGGCCGTCCTTCTACATACGCGAGCATTATCAGCACACTGCAAAAACGCGAATACGTCGAAATGGATAAGCGCCGCTTCATTCCCACCGACGTCGGCCAAATAGTAAACACCTTCCTCACCGCTCACTTTACCCGCTACGTCGACTACGACTTTACGGCGCGGCTTGAGGACGACCTTGATGCCGTCTCTCGCGGTGAAAAAGAATGGGTGCCACTGCTCGACGGTTTTTGGAAGCCGTTCGAAAAATTGGTGGTCGACAAAGAAGCTACCGTTAGCCGCGACGAAGCGGTTCAGGCGCGCATTCTTGGTACCGACCCCAAAAGCGGCAAACCCATCAGCGTACGCATGGGCCGGTATGGACCGTTTGTACAAATTGGTACACGCGACGACGAAGACAAGCCAAAGTTTGCCGGTCTGCGCGAAGGCCTCAAAATGGACAAGGTAAATCTTGAAGAAGCTCTTGAGCTGTTCAAGCTACCGAGAACGCTTGGTGAAACACTCGAAGGTGAACCTGTCTCGACGAGCATTGGTCCTTTTGGCCCGTACGTTAGATACGGCGCTAAATACGTCTCTATTCGCAAGAAGAAAGACGAAGAAGGCCCAGCCGATGACCCGTACAGTATTACGCTCGAACGCGCCATTGAGCTCATTGATATCAAGAAAGTTGAAGACGCCAACCGGCTAATTGCCGAATGGCCCGGCGAAGGTGAGAACGGCATTCAAATATTGAATGGTCGCTACGGCCCGTACATCACCAACAAAGAAAAAAATGCGCGTGTGCCAAAAGACAGCGACCCGAAAGAACTGACACTTGAGCAGTGCATTGAACTGCTTGATAAAGCGCCCGTTCGTCGCGGCCGCAAGAAGAAGAAAAAGGTCACCAAGAAAGCAGCGGCCAAGAAGAAAGCAACTAGTAAGAAAAAGGTAGCTAAGAAGAAGGTCACTAAGAAAAAGGCTAAAAAGAAGACAAAAAAGAAAGCTAAGAAAGTGACCAGGAAAGTAGCTAAAAAAACCGCCGCTAAGAAGAAAGCGGCGAAAAAAGCTGGCAAGAAGGACGATACCTAACCGGCGCGCTGTGCGCTGACGTTGTCGTTAACGAGCTACCAGTCATGACACCGCGCTTCAAGTATTCCACGGCCGCAAGCTCCCTGCGCGCTGGCGGCCTGGTCGCCTACCCGACCGAGGCGATGTACGGCCTCGGCTGCGACCCCCATAACACCAACGCGCTACAGTCACTGCTTACACTCAAACGTCGCTCGCCGACCCGGGGCCTTATTCTCATCAGCGACTCCATCGAGACGGCCCTTGACTACATCGACCAGCCTTCTGACAAACTCGTGCAAAAACTGCACCGCTCCTGGCCCGGACCAACGACGTGGATTGTTCCAGCAACCGGCCTGAACGACCTGGTCACAGGCGGTCGCGACACGGTAGCCCTTAGAGTCTCTGCCCACCCGATTTGTCGGCAATTGTGCGCCGTATTTGGCGACGTCGTTGTATCGACCAGCGCCAACGTTAGCGGCAAGAAACCCGCCACCAGTCTCTTACAATTAAGACGACAGTTTCCGACAGGCATCGATCACATTCTTGGCGGAGCCATTGGCGACGCCACGCGTCCGACGCAAATAATCGACAGTCAATCTGGCCAGGTACTGCGTAGTGGCTAGTGCAACTCACCCTTGCAGTCACAGGCACCACGAAGGTCAGCCACCTGGTGTTGCTACAAGCACCCGTAATCGAAAACAACTCAACAATTTACTACCAGGCTCCTTTCATGAGCACCATTGATTCCGTCAAAGTAGAACGCATGCTCAAAAACTTGCAACAGCACATATGCGAGTCGCTCGAAACGTTTGAACCAACCGCCCGCTTCGAATCCGATGTGTGGCAACGCTCCGAAGGCGGTGGCGGCAACAGCCGGGTGATGACTGGCGGTGACGTGATTGAAAAAGCAGGCGTACTTTTTTCAAGTATTCAAGGCGACTCTATGCCGGCGACGGCTACACAGCGCAATTCGGCGCTTGCCGGACGCAGCTATCAGGCCATGGGCGTGTCGGTGGTTGTTCACCCACTCAATCCAATGGTGCCAACATCACACATGAACGTGCGCTTCTTTATCGCCGACAACGGTGTTGACGAACCCATCTGGTGGTTTGGCGGTGGCTTTGACCTCACGCCCTACTACGGTTTTGACGAGGACGCGATTCACTGGCACACCACCGCACACGCGGCGTGTGCACAGTTTGGCGACGACACGTACGAACATTACAAAAAATGGTGCGACGACTACTTTTACATCAAGCACCGTGACGAACAACGCGGAATTGGCGGCATCTTTTTCGACGACTTAAGTTCGCCAGATATTGAAACGTGCGCAAGTTTCATTGAACGTGTTGGGCAACATTTTGTCTTGGCTTACCAACCCATCGTGGCGCGTCGTCACGAACTGCCGTACACACAAGAGCAGCGCGACTTCCAACTTTACCGGCGCGGTCGCTACGTTGAATTCAATCTGGTCTACGACCGGGGTACGCTGTTTGGTCTCCAGTCCGGCGGAAGAACCGAGTCAATTCTCATGTCCATGCCGCCCTTGTTGCGCTTTGATTACAATTGGACACCTTCTAAGGGCTCGCCTGAGGAAAAACTGTACTCGCGATACCTGGTACCCAGGGACTGGCGAAACGAATCTTTACAAGGTTAAATACACGACCTTTCGGAGTTGGCATGAGCACACCTAAGCATCCGTTTCACTTAGCTTTTCCTGTCAACGACCTTGGGAAAACCCGAGCTTATTACCACCAAACCCTGGGGTGTCCGGTAGGAAGAGAATCCGATCAGTGGATAGATTTCAACTTTTTTGGGCATCAGATCACAGCGCATCTGGTCGATTCCGATCAGACTGTAGGCACAAACCCGGTAGACGGCAACAACGTTCCGGTGCGACACTTCGGCGCTATTTTGACGATACCCGAATGGGAAGTGCTGGCCGCACGACTGAAGAGGGCTAACACTCAGTTCGTGATTGAACCGCACATTAGGTTTAAAGGCGAAGTTGGCGAACAGGCCACCATGTTTTTTCACGACCCGTGTGGCAATGCACTGGAGTTCAAAGCGTTCAAAGACGCTTCGAACATTTTTGCAACAAACTAAAACGTATATTTCGGTAGCGTTCAATCGTAGCCCAGGTAAGTACTCTGCAGTCAATGACAATGCAATTTGAAAACACGAAGTTGATTACACAGGGTACAGCGAAGTTTATCGCGAAGCTTGGGGAACGACAGCTAGGACGCCCAGAGAATCGAAGTGATTGAACGTCTTAAAACTATCGTCTGCATGGACTGGTTAGACACCAAGCAACAGGCCGGACGGCCCGAACGCGAGTACATGGCATGAGTTGGATTAAAACGGTCGACAAACCGAATGGCGACAAGCCGCTGAGAGACGCGTTCGACAAAATTCGTAAATCACGTGGAAAAGTTAGCAACATCATGAAAGCGCAGAGCCTGTTTCCGGTCGCGCTCGAACACCATCTCGATTTATATCAGTGTCTGATGTACGGCGAATCAAGCTTAAAGTGCGCCGAGCGCGAAATGATTGCCCTGGTAGTATCGGCATCTAACAACTGCGCCTACAGCGTGAGTCACGTGGCTGAAGCCCTGTCCCACCACGAAAAAGACAACGATCGAATGAAGGAAATTGTCGCCGGCCGGAAATTTCTGGGCATGACCGACCGCCAGGCAAAAATGCTTCGCTATGCGTCCAAGCTGACCAAACAGCCCGACAAAATGTGCGAAAAAGACGTAGAAGCCCTACGAGAGGCCGGCCTAACCGACCGCGAGATACTCGAAGTGAACATGCTGACGGCCTATTTCAATTTTTCCAATCGCATTGCTTGCGGCTTGGGCGTTGAGTTTAACGAAAGTGAAATTACCGGCTACAACGGCAAGTAGAGCTTTTTCCCGCGCGAGCATAAAGCAGCATTGATCACGGCCAGGTCGGCCGAAGGCCGATCTTGCAAATACTCTTGGGGTGCCCCACAGCAATAACCGCAACCCCGTCATTGCGAACCCGCAGACCGCGGGTGTGGCAATCATAACCTCGTCATTGCGAACTCGCGAAGCGGGTGTGGCAATCTCCATCAGGTTGCAGTGGCTTCAATTAGTTGAGCCACGGTA
>QIGP01000254.1 GCA_003228965.1 Gammaproteobacteria bacterium | reverse complement strand
CCCCAGGCGCCAGAGACGTCACGGGACAAGATACGGCGACGCCTTGACTGTCGGTGACCGATACGCTCGTTAACTCAACGTTCGTGTTGTTCGTCACAACATAGGACCACGTCACTGCACTGCCCACCGCAATTGATGGGCCTGGTACTACGTCGGCGTCTTGATTGTTAGTCGATTTTTCAATATCTAACGTGCCCTGTTCACCAAAATAATGGCTCGGGTCTTCGTCACTGACATTGGTTCCGTTAGTCGTGGTGCCGGTAACGGTGCCGATGTTCATATATTGACCGCTAGTCGCTATACCTGAGGCGGTACAGGTCATAGAGGCACCGGCGGTCAACGTGGTTTGTGGACATGAAACAATCACACCCTGACTGTCAACAACATTGATTGCCTGAACTTCTACATTAAATTGGTTAGTAATAACGTAGTCCCAATTCACGGAATTACCTACCGGTATGAACGGACCCGGCGCCACGTCAGCATTGACTGAGTTGGTGAGCTTCTCTATCTCAAGGAGACCCTGCTCCCCGAAATAGTGACTCGGATCGGTATCACATACCGTCAGGCCACCCAGTTCGGCTACGCTACCGCAGGCCTCACCAATGTTGGAATAAGGCCCAGACGCAGCAATTCCTGAACCGGTGCAATCCAAAGACTGCCCCGGGGCCAGTGAGCTGCCGTTACAGCTAACCGCCACGCCCTGATTGTCAGTAACTACAATCGTGTCAACCAGCGTGTCGCCATCGTTAGTGACGACATAGGTCCACTCCACCGGATCACCTACGCTAATGGGTAAACCTGGAGCTGTATCCGAATCCTGTCCATTAGTCGATTTTTCAATGGTGATTTGAGCGACAACACCCAGATGGTTACTGGGATCAGAAGCCACAAGCCCAGGACCGACCGGCGGGTCAGCTGTAATGGTTCCCAGGTTCATGTATGGGCCACGGGTGGCTATTGCCGCGCCCGTGCAGTTCATAGAAGTACCGGCCGCGAGCGTATCGCTTGGACACGTGACGGTCACTCCCTGATCGTCGACCACCGCAATGTTAGTAATTGAGACGTTACCGTTGTTGGTGACGGTATAAACAAAGTTCACTGGCTCACCAACTTCGATGCTGGGCCCTGGCGGGGTGTCAGCATTCTGACCGTTGGTGGTTTTCTCGATCGAGACGCCGGGATTGGCGCCAAAGTAATGGCTTGAATCGGACGCCTCGACAGTCGTCGGGTCGTCGCTACCGTCGTTACCTATGGTTGTACCGACATTCGTATACTGACCAGTAACCGCCGAACCAGCCTGACCGGTACAAGTCATTTCTTCCGCTGGATTCAGTATCGTTTGCGGGCAAGTGACTACAACACCTTGATCGTCAGTGACTTCAATAAAAAATAGTGCCTCGGTACCTGCATTCATCACCTGATAGGTCCACATCACCGAATCACCCACCAAAACGAATGGGCCGGGTGGTGTATCCGCATCCACTCCATTCGTAGATTTTTCAATTTGAATTTCGAGCGCCGCGGCCTGGGCCGAAACACCAAAGTCCATATCCATCTGTTCTTCTGCCGAAGACAACTCAAATACAGGAGTGACACCCATTGAGTTTGCGTCACTGTCGATCGAACCATTTTTAGATCGGTACATCGGGCTGGCAATGGCGTTGTCCGGTTTTACGAACTGCAGCATGTACCGACCAGGCCGGATATTGTTGAATTCGTAAACACCGTCATTGCCAGTAGTGACTATGGGTCCGGCGGGTACGCCAAACTCGTCGAGCAAGATTACCTTGACACCCGGCTGGCCTGCTTCATTGGCGGACTGTACACCGTCACCGTCGCTATCCAGCCAGACACGATCACCAACACTCGCGCCGCGAAAAAAACCACCGTCGACCTGATAGTTACTCATGTACCGGTCAATTTTAACGCCATCGGTTTGCAGAGCACTCGCGTACTCATTGGCATCGCTATCAACAACGGGGTTGCCTACCTGAGCGGGACTCGCAGAGTATTTGCCCGGCGTATTGAAGTGCACGGTATAACAATTGGGTTTCAGGTTAGCGAATAGATAATCGCCATTTTCATTGGTCAACAGACTTCGCAAACGCCCATCGGCGTCGTACATCTGATTTCCATCACAGTCGTAAAGCTGTACCTCTGTTCCTGCCAGACCGGGTTCGCCAATATCCTGCACGCCATTAGCGTTCAAGTCTTCCCAGACACGGTCGCCAACTTCCGACCGTTTGGAGCGTGTAACGGCGACATTGACACCACCGACCGAAACGCCACCACGAATCAAAAGCTGGTTACTCGTACCGGTAGTGGGATCCATCCATATGCTATCTGCAAATACAGCTGCGCGACTCGCTTGTCGTGTCAACCGGAAGTAGTCCTCAGTGCGAAAACGCACTCGGTAACAACCGTCGGCCAGACCAGAAAAAGCGTAGTTACCTTTGTCATCCGTAACGGTGCCCTTAATAAAATTGCTGCTACAACTGAACAGACCTACCTGTGCTCCCTCTAGCGAAGGCAGCGGTCCGATGCTTCTGGGATCGTCATCACCAATCCAGGCGCGGCCACTAATTTGTCCCGTTCCATAGACTGTAGAAGAAATCGCATCGTAGACAATCTGCTTCTCGGCGCTAGTACCACTCTCGTCAGCAGTGATCGCACCGCCAGTTACGAGCAACGCAAAAAGAACAAGAAAAAACCGACTCGACCGACGCGCGCCCAAACCCCAAAGTTTGACGCCAAGCGTATTGATAGTCTTCATAACTCCCCTCAGTGACACTCCCTCAAGAGCCTGTATCGGCCTTGGAAACGGTGTCTTATTTTATTATTGTTGGCGACTGTAAACAGCTCGTCACTATCGAAGCCGCCTCTCTATTTTTAATCAAATTCTGTTGATGAATGCTTTACGATACTCTTAAATAATTCTAATCTTAAAAATACGCTCGAGCCATTCGTTGGTCAACGTTAACGAAACGCAATTTGCCTGCGATCTATTCAAGATCGTGCGCTATTTGTGCTGAAAAATCATTGTGTTAGTTTAATTTCGAATTATGGTAAACGCTGAATCTTTCAGATTCAATGCGTTTTCCAGGGCTCTTGACGGAAATTCAGATACGATCGCTCAATTTGGCCATTGCGCTTAAAGAAGGTGAAAGTGCAAAAAACCTTTGGTTTTGCATAGGCTTATATTCTGATCAATGCATAGAGCACAACCCTTCTGCCAACACTCCGGGGCTCACTGTTGCCTATGCGCCATATAATATTGACGCTTTAGAATCTGTTTTACAGCAACTCGGTTGCACTACATAATCTACTCAATGCCCTGACTTGAAGATGTTCGGTTGGGCGCCATGCGCGCCATAATCTCATGCAAACACGTTTTCCCGGTGCCTAAACACACCAAGCCAGCCAGATCTCATACGACTGTAGGACACCTCATCAAACAGAGCGCCAAACGTACTGTTGTGATCAAAACGTCTAGCGGGCGTAGTTCACTCCCTGCTCGAAAACGATATCTACAGGAATACCTGCAGCGGATAATCGATCAAGGTCTCCTTGAAGACTCCGCGTAATGTTACCGCTGTCTTCAATAAGCATTTTGGTGCCATTGTAATCACCATCACCTTGCAACACGAGAATTTTACGTGACAGCGCATTCATCGCCGCCTGCATTTTGTCAAAATCAACTCGATACTGACCGTTTGCGTTGCGACTAAAAGCGCCCATATCTTCGAAAATGTTAAACCGCACCATATTGGCTTTGCCGTGGGCGCTAGTCGCACCGAAGCGAATAGAACGGAAAATGGACGCCAGGAACGTAACGTAATTATCCATGAGTTCGCCTTCAGGAATCTCACCCTTCTCAAACAGCTTTGTCACCATGTACAAACCCAGAACGTCCGCCTTGCCCTCTTCGGTAGCCGATGCCAGTTCCTTCAGCGCAACACGTACGCGCTGCGATCCATCGAGCGTATTTTTAATGCCAAGTCCATGGGCAACTTCATGAAACATAGTGTTGGCAAAAAAAGCGTCGAAAGTAATGTGTTTACGCTGATCGGGAACAATCAACTCACCCGAAATCGGCACCAGAATCTTGTCGAATTTGGCACGCATGGCATTCTTTAACTGTAAACGTCTCGTACCCTTGGCCAGCTGCACTTCTTCGTCGTTAGGAAGGTTAATGGCGATGGTTTTGGAACCTGCGTTGCTGTGGCCTGCGTAGTAAATCACGTCGTAGGCGTTTAAATCCGAGTCGCCACCCGGCGTTTCTTGTTTATACGCCTCCGGAACCGGTAAGCCACGCTGTAGTTCGGGCAAAAAGCTTGCATATCGGGACAGGCGGTCGCTCCACTCAAGGTCTTTAATGAGTACATAGCTTTCGTACGAAGTACGATAGCCGAACAACAGGTCTTCGTAAGTTTCGATTGCGCCTATCACGATGTCGATGGCGTTGTTCTTCATGTCCATCCATGCCATGTCGCTCGGCTGATAGTTGTCGGTGACCAATGCATCGGCTCGCAACGCCAGGTACTCGGCAAATTCCGGGTCATCGGCCATGGTGCTTGCGTTGAGAAGCAGCGAAGCAGCCTTGGTGAGTTCCGGTGCGTACTCCTGATGAAACGGCACGACTCTTAGCTCATTGTTTTCACGCTTGATCAGAGAGTACAGACCTACTTTGCCTGGTAAGTCAGCCGCCTCAAATTCTTCTTTAGTCATATCGGCGGGATAAAACTGTGCGCCCATAGGCTTCTCGGGTGTTTGCACAAACATCGGTTTATCCCCGTCGAGTCGATCCCATGGGCCATAGTTAATTTCGGCAAATCGTCGTGCCTTGGGATCTTTGATCCTACTGAGCAACTCGTTTTTGGAGCCGTAAGCCTGGCGCCAATACAGCTCATCCATGATTTTCGAAGCTTCAATTAGCAGTGGCAACATGTTCATTTGACTGTCAGTCAGATGTGACAGGTCGGCGTTAAGAGCAAACGTAGCGTAAATGTCGAGTCGCCCTTTGGCGGAATCGAGAAGCTGTAGCTCATCGTTTTGATGGGCCGTGGAAGTTTTGCCATCGGTACCGTTACTGCCAGACGTGGAACACGCTGACAGACCCATGTTCGAACACACGAGCAACAACGCAATCAGCGCCCCGCGACTAAATAGTGAATGACTCATAAGTAACTCCTGTGATTAGTGTTTGGGTATTTATAGGTGCCCTTAAACCCCAAACTCATTCAAGCTGTAAGGGTGACAACGTGGTGAGTAGCTGGCATTGAGCAACCGTCATCAAATTCGCAGGCAGCCTCAACTCCGGCTAGCGCAACAGTTGCAACGTCGTCGGTAGTGTCGTAAAGAGCATGCATCGCGCCCATGGCAAGACGCTTGCCCGAACCTAACGCCCAAAACCTCGTGTACTCACTCACTGAGCGGTAACTCTCGATTTCAAAAATTCCGTTGGTATTCACAATGAGCGCGCCAACCTGGCTAGACTCAACGGGCTGCTCTTTGTCTTCTTGCGTATCAATAAAGTACTTCTCTTTCATCACCTCGTGCATGGCGCGAAAACTGTCGAAAATACTGGCACGAGATTCAAAGTTTATTAGCTCGGGCTGTTCGCGCACGAGACTCTCGAAAATGTCCTGCGACGCCGACCAACCGGCCAAACCAACAAAACTGTCTCCAGCTTTCAATATCTTTTCGTTGTTGACCAGATATTTGGCCCTCATGACCATGGTTTCATCACTTTGTGCGGTGTCAGCGGCAATGACCGCCTGATTGCCTTTTCGAAGAGCCACAATAATTGACACAGTTTGTCCTTATTAAGAAGATGCGCGACGAGTATACCGGAGCGAGACCACGTGTTTCAGTCTTTAGCTTGAGACAGATTTGGACCGCGCACGATTTCGTATGCCCAACAGCAAGTAAAACAGGGCAAGTATTAAGCTGCTGCCAACACCTCCCGGCAGCAGCCCAATGGCCGGCTGTATCAGTGATTCCATAAAAATCTCGCCAGGCGACGCGCTACCAAGCCCTTGCCATTCGAGTTCACCTGGCCTTCGAAACTTAAACGGCCCACGCGATACCTGTGCAAGTAACAGCTGGAATCGTTTTTGGCAAGACTTACGTTGACCCAAACGTTTTCGCTTACCGCAAATGCACGGTCTCCGTAAAGAACGCGTATGTCGGATCGTTGCAATGGCTCGTCAGAGTTGCTTTGCGACGGCGACCCGGCGGCGATGCTCTCGATAATTGCAGCAGAACAGGCAAGCTCGTCAAGCGACTCTAACGCCACTCGTTTTTCACCGGGCATCGAGCGAATACGTTGAACGTTAAGGAATGTGATTAACGTCGCGTAGCCGAAACTGACAAATGCCAGAACTATCAGCAATCGGGTTTGCACACCAGCCCTGGCCATGACTGACCGCGACCTATTTGATCATGGCTTCCATTTTTTTGATGGGAATAGCGTCAACCACGTCCTCAATCAAATCCCATTTAACATCGGTACCCGTAGCTTTAAGCACAATACGATCGCCGACAAATACAATCATTTCCGAGGTCGAACCCGACGATGTTTTCGTCGAACTTTGAAAAGACTTGTAACCTTTGTACTCAGTGGTGCGCTGGAAGCCGTCCTGGTTGACTTCGTCAATCTGAAAATCAAGCATTTCGAGACCAAACTGTGCGATACCACGCACGTTACCTATATCGGTGACGCTCAGTTCCAGCTCACCCGAACCATTGTCTCCCCCAAACGTAGCAGTTGCGGAACTGATGCTGAATCCTTCAATACCACCCTTCTTGGCACTGTAGTTTCCCCGGGTCATACCTGGTATAGCTTCCGGAAGTAACTCGAACATCTGGCTCGCCGAAACGGTATCTACTTTCTTGCCAAGCTGATTCACAGCTTCGGTCAATCCACGAATTATGTGTTCGGCCCTGTCACCTGAAATGTTCACGTTTTCGTCAATGTTATTGTCGGAATTTTTAGCGTTTGCGGTTTCTGCTCTACTGGAATTATCGGAACTGTCGCCACATGCAACTATCAGGCTTGAAGCCAGCATTACGAACATAGCTCTGTGTGTTGTTTTCATGTTCACTCCTCAGGATGTTGCTTAGAAGACGCATTGCGCTGGAAGCTCTCAAAGCGCGGTGGCGCAACAGTTGTATCAATCTTGGCGTTATCAGTTTGTCGCTCAATCATACTCTGAATGCTGACCAGCCGATAACCCAACCCCGACAAACGGGGGAGTTCCTTTTCGAGCACACCTAACGTCTCAGGAAACGGGTGCCCAATACCCACCGCGTAACCCTGTTGACGGGCGTGCTGCTTGAGCCGCGCAAACTGAATGGCGACAGCCTCTTCGCTTTGAACGCTGTCCAGGAACACGTCGCGTCGAATACTCGGTACGCCCGATTCTCTGGCCACCGTGAAAGCTACGCTTTGGCCACTGGTCACGCTATCGACAAAAAACAACGATCCGTTTTGCTTGATCGCCTGCATGAGCCAGCGCATGTGGCCAGGGTGCCTGGTTAACAAACTACCCATGTGATTGTTAATGCCTACGACAAAAGGCACCGTGGCGAGATTTTCGACAAGCGTAGCTTGAACGGCCGATGCCGATTGGTCGAGAGTAATGGCACCCTCACCAAGCAGGTGATTGTTGTCAGTAGCCTGCAGCGGCTGATGCAACATAATTTCTTTACCAAGTCCGTTAGCAGCTCGCGCAAGCTCGTCACCGTACGGGGTATGTGGCAGTACGGCGTAGGCTACAGGCCCGGGTAGCGCAACGGCTCGTTCGCCGTCTCGGAGCCGGTTACCAATGTCGTCTATGATCACCGCAATAACTGGCCAAGTATCGGTATTTGCCGCGTCAAACTCTTCGTCGTAGTCGTAGGCACTCGCGGATACGGCCAGAACGTTAAGCAAAAGCAACGTGAATGCTCGCAGCCAACTCACCTATCGACCCTTTTTCAATCGAGCTTTAAACCACTTGCGAGGATTAACGGGCGTGCCTTTGCGGCGCAGGCCAAAATACAAAGCAACCTGAGACTGACCGCCGGAATCGCCCACCGTAGCGACAGTGTCGCCCGCTTCAACCCAGTCGCCAGGTTTTGCAGTCACAGTGTCATTACGACCGTAGAGACTAAAGTAGTTTTCACCGTGTTCGAGCACAACCAGAAGCCCCTGGCCCGGCAGCCAATCGGCATAAGCCACACGGCCTCGAGCTACAGCGCGAACCTTGGTTCCGCGCTCCGCGCCAATTAAGACACCGTCCCAACTCATGCTCGACCCACCGCGAGACTGGCCAAAGTCGGCCAGCAGAATTCCTTGTGTTGGCCAGGCCAGCTCCCCTTTGAGTTTCGCAAAACTTGAGCGCGAACCGACCGGGAAGTCTTGCATGATTTGTTCAATTTCCTGAATCAACTTAAGCAGCCGCGCTTCTTCCGACTTTAGTTGAGCCACCTGGCCCGCGCCGCTATCGATTTTGGAGGTCAACGCAGCAATAGCCCGCGTTCGCTCTTTACGCGCCACTTTGAGCGACTCAAGCTCCTGGTGCCTCTGTCGCTGCAGCCGCTTGATCGTTTGGTTTTCGAGATCCGCCTGCGCTGTTAGCTGATCAAGCGTGGACAACAGGGCGTTGACCCGATCAATTTGAGCAAGGCGGTGTTGGTTCAGGTAGGAGTAGTACACGGCGACACGGCCTAATTCGGAAGGGTCGCGTTGAGTCAGCAGCAGCTTGATCTTTTCCTGGCGGCCACCAACGTAAGCCGCGTAGACCTGGGCAGCAAGATCATTCTTTTCGTTCTTTAGAGCTTCCAGCTGATCAAGCTTGTCTTGCTCCAACTGTCTCAGCCGCGCTTCGCTTTGAGTGCGCTCGGCATTCAGCTTCACAATGTTGGTCTGGAGCCTGGCCGTTAGACGCTCGATTTCTGCCAAACGAGTCTGCAGTTTGTTGCGTTCTGCAAAAGAACGGCTAATGTCCTTTTCAAGCTTGCCGATACGACTGCGCACCTGCCCCAAGTCTTTCTCGGTATCGGCGAAGACAGCCGGGCAAGCCTGCAGCAGCATACAGGCAGCTAGCAGGTAAGCGAGTACCAAACGTGTCGTTACTTGAATGTTAACAGCGACTTTCCTGTCATCTCTTGCGGTACGTCCAGACCCATCATGTGCAGCAGGGTTGGTGCAATATCTGACAAAACCCCACCGTCGGCCACTGAAGCGCTGCGTCCCACATACACTAAAGGCACATCGAAAGTCGTATGTGCGGTGTGCGCTTGTCCTGAACTTTCATCTTCCATTTTTTCGGCGTTGCCGTGATCTGCGGTCATTAGCAGCTCTGCGCCAGCGTTTAAAAGTGCGTCGGACACCCGGCCCAAACACTCGTCCAGCGCCTCGATGGCTTTCACGGTGGCGTCAAACTTACCGG
>QIGP01000407.1 GCA_003228965.1 Gammaproteobacteria bacterium | reverse complement strand
GAGCGCGCAAGATCGTCGGCACTGCCCGCCTTGAACAAGCTTCCCGTAACGCCGTCGCTAATTAGCTCTTTGTGGCCGCCGACGTCCGATGCCACAAGCAGGCGACCTTGTGCCATAGATTCCAGTGGTTTGAGAGGAGTGACAAGCTCAGTGAGTCGCATGGAGTGGCGCGGATAGGCGAGTACGTCAATCAGGTCGTAGTATTGATTGACTTCTTCGTGCGCAACCCTGCCTGTAAAAACCACCTTGTCCGTGAGACCGAGGCTTTCCACTTGCGCCCGAAGCGCATCATCCTGAAAACCGCCACCAACCAATAACAGTCGGGCGTTAGTGTGGGCTTTCAAGATAGCGGGAAATGCCTTGACCAGCAGGTCCAGGCCTTCGTACGCGTAAAACGAACCGATGAATCCGATGACCGTAGCGTCGCCAAGGCCCAGGCTCTCGGCGAATGCGGCGTTTTTGCCGGTACTGACTGCAAATTTTTCAATATTCACCGCGTTAGGGATCACGGTAATTTTCTCAGGCGGAACACCGCGACCAATCAGATCCTGGCGGATACCGTTACAGATTGTGGTGACCGCGTCGGCTTTTCGTACAACATACGTTTCAAGCATGCGCGTGGCGCGATAGCGCAGGCTTCCGTCGGTGGTGCTGCCATGATCGACGGCCGCGTCTTCCCAAAAGGCGCGCAGCTCATAGACAAACGGCAGTTTGTAACGTCGGGCCAGTCGAAGGCCTGCCAGTCCGTTTAAGGCTGAGGAGTGAGCCTGAATGACATCGGGTTTGAAGGACTCAACAAGCGCCGCGCCGGCGTGCTCCAGGTCGTCAGCAACAGCGAATTGGTGGACAACCGGCAGTCGCCGTTTGAGTGAAGGGAGTTCCTGGCTACGCTTGTAGGTGACTCCGTCCACGCTATGAGGCGCATTTTTGTCACTGCCCTGTTTTGTGCTGGTGACCTGCTCGGTAATCCAGCCACGAGCCCGTTGTGCCGAAAGTATGTTGTGGGTGCGGAAACTATAGCCGCTGTGGAGCGGGAGCGAGTGGTCTAGCAAATGCAGTATGCGCACTTCGTATCCTTTCTTGTCTGGTGGCTGACAGCCATAATCATTTTGCCATAATCCGAAGCGGGTAACACACGAGTCTCAACGGATGTGGCTGAAGCGACTCGTGTTTTACCACGCCCGACCTGATGTCGCATTCAACCAAGTGCGTCATCAGGTCGGGCGTAAGATAAGTTGCCTTAAAGTAGGCGAAAGGGCCAGTGCAGGTTCGACAGATTTGCACGACGACGCAGACGCTTATCGACACGGAATCCAATTGATGGCGAAACTGTCTCTACGTTTGTTTTTAGTGAATAAAATGCGGCTTAATCGAAACCGCAGAACACCCAGTGAGTATTAGAGCCCTATGAGCAAAGACACACCCATATACGCGTCAATTGAAGTGGTGCCCAAGCAAGTACTGGACGCCAATGGCCTGGAAACCTGGTTTCCGGCAGGTACCCGGGTCTATCTGCCGGATGTCGGCACAGCCTCGTTTGAGCAAATGGTAAAGAGTGCTGCCCGCCTGCGGGAATGCAACTATGAACCGGTGCCGCACTTTCCAGCCCGTCGAATTAAGGATGGCGCCGAATTGGCTCTGCGGCTGGATCGTCTCAGCACAGAAGCGGGCGTTAGCGACATTTTGATTGTTGGCGGCGGTTTGAACAGGGAGGTGGGTGACTTTGCATCAACCATGGATTTACTGGATACAGGACTGGTCGATAACTACGGCATAGACCGAATCAGTGTGGCAGGACACCCTGAAGGGTCTCCCGATTTTACTGAAGAAATGGCCATGCAGGCGCTTGCGTATAAACAAGCTTTTCACGATAGAACAGATGCCGAGTTGACCATTGTGACCCAATTTGGTTTTGACGCTGACTCCTTCATTAAATGGGCTGACGGACTGGCTGCATACGGCGTCGACTTGCCAGTGCATCTGGGAGTCGTTGGGCCAGCCAAACTGACTACGCTAGTGAAGTTTGCGATTATGTGTGGTGTAGGCCCATCGCTACAATTCTTGAAAAAACGGGCATCAGCGCTTACCACGTTAGTCTCCGGATTCGATCCTTGCATTATCGTTGATCCGATAGAACGACATGTGCAGGCAAATCCCGGTTCAGCCATCAAACAAATTCACGTGTTCCCATTTGGCGGGGCTAAAAAAGCGTCGAACTGGTTGTGCGAACGCGGCAGTTGGGACATGACATAACGACGCTGTTTCTTTGCCATAAAGTTTCCAGACAAATTACATATTGTTTTCTTTAGTGCAGATCGTTTCGATTTTACTTAACCCCGGGAATCCTCGAAAAACCCTCGTTTTTGTGAACTGGGACACGTGGGATCAAGATGTTATGAGAATCTGATCACGACTATTCTCACTCTAGTTCACTACTATCTAATTCGTTTCTGCAGTAACGCAACTCATGGCTCCGACTTTTGGCTTGCGTGCGACGAATGAACGGGCAAACCTCCTGAAAGGGAGTGACGCAAAGTTACCGGTCTAAGGAAAGAAGTCTTTCTAAGACAGCGGGATTACCAAAGCCGCACGGCCCCGTATGTATTTATCGGGTGAGCGGTCCAAAACTTTAGGAGTGAATAACATGTTAAACAATAAAGGCGTTCGCGGCCTCGTAGTAGCAAGCGCCATTATGGCGTTGTCAACCACGGCATCTTTCGCGGCAACTCAAGGCACGACCGGCGGTAACTCAACTGGTTCGCTGGATATTTCTGTAGACGTGAACGATGAAGTTCGCATTTCCAACCTCACTGACATTACCGGTGTTTTCGACGGAAGCAGTGACGTAATCGGTTCATCAAACGCATGTGTGTACCGTAACGGTACCGGCCTGTACAACGTAACCGCAAGTGGAGACGGTGCAGCTAGCGCGTTTACGCTAACCGACGGTGTTATTGCAACGCCTATCCCTTATTCGGTTGAATACGACGACGGTTCAGGCGCTTCGACGCTGGCAGCTGGTGTTACTGCTGCAGGCATGGTTGGCGCCGATCAGGCTTCTGATACTTGCGCAACGACCGGTAACAACGCCACAATATCAGTGACTGTTGCTGCCGCTGACCTGCTTCCAGCACCTGCAGCTACCTATGTAGGTACGCTGACTCTGGTCGTAGCTCCCGAGTAAAGCGGTTCCGGGCTCGAGGCGGCGTACAGGCTCTGTGCGCCGCTTTCGTGCCCAGAATTTAATGCACTTTCTCTCTCAAATTCGCACTCTCGCGGGTGCAGCAATTGCAGGCTTCTATCTTGCAAGCTCGGGCACGGCACTTGCGGCTACGCAGGGGACTACGACACCTGGTAGTTCTGCGGGCAGTGTTGACGTAGTCGTCACCACGGGTCTTGTCGCGCGTGTGGGTGGTTTAAACGATATCGACCTTGGCACCTGGTCAGGTGCAGGTGATCTTACTGGTTCCGATGACCTGTGCATTGGTCGCAGCGGAGTAGGCTTGTTTGCAAACGGAGCCTACCGGGTGCGGCTCGACGGCGACGGTGATGCCTCGGACGTGAGTGCATTTACCCTTAGCAACGGCACAGATCTTCTATACTACAACGTAGCCTTCAATGATGCGACCGGAGTAGGCGGCACTTCTGTAAGCGGGGGCGCAATGCTTAACGCTCAAACCGGCTTCGGATTTTGGCAGTTTCTCAATGTTCTGTTTGGTTGCGCGGTAAACAACGCCAACATTGAAGTCTCCATTTCGGCTGCAGAACTGCTGTCTGTTCCTGCCGGAAATTACACGGGCACGCTCACCGTAGTGCTTATCCCCGAATAAATGACCGGCGCTCTGCCTGGGCTAGGCTATTTCCGGTTTCCCAATAAATTCAATGGCTAATGATTAGTCTATTACCGTATTCAAGTCGCGGTTATGTGACGCCTTTAACACAGGCTTACCATAACGACTGCTAGAATTAACTCTATGTGCAGTCACTATGCTACGCGCCTTATGTGTATTTTCGTCCTTACGGGCGCCGTATTGCTTTGTCTGCCTTTGGTGTCGGCACAACAAATTCTGATTAACGAGCTTAGCGACATCGACTTTGGCCGCGCTGCGCCGACGGGAGGAAGGCTCCAGGCTGACGTCAAGTTTTGCGTCATACTCGATCAACGTACTACCTACCGGGTACTGGCTTACGGCGACGAAGTGGGCGGGCAGTTTAACTTGCGCAGCGGTCCTTACCGCATGCCATACCGGGTACGTTTTACCGACCGCAGGCGACCGCGAGGGTTTCAAAGGCTCTTTCCTGGCCAGCCTCTTACGGGCTTGCGCACTCGCGGGAACAACAATGGAATTTGTCGAAGGTTGAATGCCGGTGTGCGCGTTGAGTTGCCGGCGGCCGCGCTAAGGCGCGCTCCTTCCGGTAGCTATCAGTCGACGCTGACTTTGATGGTTAGTCCCGAGTAAAACGAGAAAGCCCTTCACCTACCGACAAACCACCTCATCCAGTACAACAAGATTCTCGGATACATCTTCAAGAGCCAGGTCTATCGTGCAAACAGAAGCCTCACCGCGTTTCAGAGTCAGAGGTTCAATGTCAGTAATTTCAATTTGAAACCAACCGTTTTCATCCGTTGACGCGAAGCCGTCGAGGTCGGTGAATGTGTGATGAGCAATGACATAGCCTTCTTCGTCAACCACCTTGCCTACAACCACGATTTGACGGTTAGCAGTAAACGTTAACGTTTTTACATTGCCCGGGTACAGCGTTACTGAGTTTACCGCCTGCTTAAACTCGACGAATTCGCTGCCACGAGAAGCGAGTCGAACGTCGTAAGTCTCGTAGGGCGGGAGTGCAATTATTGTGCGCGTGCCGCTTTGGGCGTAGCCGTGGCTTTGGTTTCCGATTAGTACTTCGAAAACGGCGCTGGGAGCGTTGCCGTCAATTTCGATAATTACTGAAGACGAGTTTGCGCGCCGTCCGCCAAACGCGACCTGGCTTCCAGAGGATACGACACCGAAACGGGCGTTGGCAATATAGGCTACTCCGGCTTGTTCGCCTTCAAAGCCATAGTGAAGTTCGGCTTCACCTATACCGTGCGCAGTTTCGCCGCTAATTCTCGCGCCCAGTGAGCTGCGGTCTACGGCGCGATCGACAAAGGCACTAGCTCTGTACGCACCGCGATCGTCGTTTCGCAACATCATGTTGTACCTTGCGTTAAGCAGCGCATCGGTTTCTCCCGTGTCGCTTGAATACTGTAGGCGCGGGCGCAGGATCGCGTCCCGCTGGTGTTCCCGCCAGCGCCAGTCGACGCCCAGGCGCACAATGCTGTCATTGCTACTGAACGTTGTGTCGACGTTGAAGCTCAAAGTGGAACGCGAGAAGCGTCGCAGCTCACGGGAATAATTGACTCCCAGAGATTTAAAGTCACGGCTTCCGCGCATGTCCCAACGGCCCTGCGCGAGCAGGCGGCCTTCGTACAGCGGCAGGCTTGCGGTGACGTTCGCCTGCGTATAAGACGCCGGTAACAGGTCAACCGAGCCAACGGTTACGGCCTGATCTCCTGTGACTCGGCGCAAGTCGGCGCTAAACGAAAACTGATCGCGCTGCCACACCGAGCGTAAACTAACGCCAGTAGAGTCGCCGGCTAGCAGCCTCGCTTGAAATTGCAGACCGGGCTGAAACCAAACGAGTCCTCCTTCGAATAGTGTGGCGTCTCCAATGGCGCTTACCACGGCTTCAACCCCAAAATTATCGCGCAGCCGGTGAGCTGTGCCTGCACGAACCCAAAAGCTGTCTGTCAGTTCCGGAAGTATACTTTCTCGCGTAAGGAGAAGCTGTCCGGCCTCACCAAAGTAGAGCGGTTGGCCTCTTGGTGGAAGCGCTGAAGTTCTGGCGAAATAGTACTGCGTGTCCCGGCTCGTACCTGCGTCGTCGGCAATGCGAACAGTCACGTAGTACGCACCGTCTGGCAGTCTGGATGTGTCGAGTTGTTGGTTCCCTGCGTTGTAAAACCGGGAATCAAGTAGCTGGCTACCGCGCAGTATGTCGACTCGCGAGCGTTGTTCAAGATAGGTAAACAATGGAGTTGCTTCGGCGTACTTCAAATCTGTTCGTGTGTTAAGCGAAGTGGAAACACGCGCGCCTATCAGGTTTTGTTCAGTTATAAATGCCGCGCTTTGAATGCGGGATCGAAATGCTCCTGTCTCGTATTCCCATCCGCGTGCGTCGTGCTTCAGGGACAGAGTGTCAATCGAGAGTCCGTCTTTGCTGTCGAAGTCGTAATGCGATTCGAGGCGGCTCTCCCGGTAAGACACCAAAGAACTGGCCGAGAGGTTTACAATTTGTCCAATGCGATCGCCATTGGCTGATAGCGAGAATGAGTGTACCGATGCTGCGCCACTGTCAGACGGAGGGAGGTATGTCGAGTCAACCAGATAGTTAGTTTCAAGATAGTCCGGATGGATAAAAAGTTCGGCCCGAAATCGGGTTTCATCAAAAATGATGGCGGCAATTTCAGGCTGCAGTCGTCCGCATTCGGTGTCGTATTCGCTGTAGCAAAGGGCGTCGGCGTTAGCGTCGAGAGGACCGGATAGTGCGTTCAGAAGTTCAATACTTTCTTTGGCGTCAGGAACGGCGGCTAACACCTCGGTGGAGTCACTGAATTCAAGCATGCCCATGTCGAAGGTAGCCATAGAGCTTGCGATTACTCGCTTGCCATACACAACATCAATCACGGTTGTCTGTGCGCTCGCCAGGTCTTCAAATCCGGGTGGCGGCGCGGATGACACACTGAACCCCGTTTCAGGTGCTTCAAATGGATCGGGTGGCGGTAAGCGTTTGGCGGTCACGTCGACTTGTTCCATCACAGGCGTGCGCGATGCGTAGTCAGGTTCGGCAACAGACTCGTCAACGCTTGTATCAGGAATCGAGTCCATTAATTTGGCTGCATCGACAGGGGCTATGTCGACCGAGATTTCTGGCGCTACAAATTGAGATTCAGAAATTACGGGCTCAGGCTTTGTTTCGGTTGGTGCGGAGGCAGTCTCTTTCGAAGCGTCTGGTGTTGCGCCAACGGACCCTGAAGGTAAAGACCTTTCGTCGTCCTCAGTCCAGGAAGAGGGAGGGAGCAGAGGCATAGGCCCAAGAGTAAACACAGGTTCCGATGCGGTTTCGAGCTCTTGGTCCTGAACGTTTAATCTGCGTTGTACTTCGACCGGCACGCTGGTCTCGGTAAGTTGTTTTAGCAATTCAGCGGGCGGTGTTGGTTGGGCACCCAAAGGGTCGACTTGCTGTGCCTGCGTGGCAAACGTGATCAGGCACAGCAGCGCAAGCGAAGCTAATGCGCTTACTGAATAGTTGTTCCACCCGCTGTATCGCGACGGTGCCACAAGACTTAGCCGTTTCAACCAGTCTACAAAGTACTAGTACACAGCAACCGAGTTCTTGCGGCCTACCGCGAGGTAGTATTCGACCGGTTTATCCAGAGGTAGACTCACACTCCAGTTGTTGCCTGGATAGATGCGTTTGCCGGTAAGCGGCTCACACTGTTCTTTGTCGTCGGTTTCAAACGGACACTGATAGCCTTCGCGCAAAAGTACGTTCGTATTGCCTTCGTTACGAAAGCTAAGTGTATTGCCCGCACGTTCGCCAATCAGGCCAGGTTGCGCGTTAACTGGTTGGGTTAGTACCAGAACTTCGTAGCCTATGAGAATTTTGACTCCGGTTGCATTGGCTTTGACTTCGTTGACAACTGGCGTAATGGCCACTCGATAAACGTGCTCTTCGTCGGCGTGTGGTCGAAGGTTCACAAAGCGCACAAGCTTGCGCCCGCCGGGTGGTATGACGAGCTTGTTCGGCGATACTAAAAGGCCGGCTTCTTTCGGGTTGGTAATCAGTTCACGGGTCTCTGCGTCAGTGCCTGGATTATGTACAACGGACGGCGCAATTTTGATGTACATCGGTTCGTCCGTAGGGTTTTCGATCTCTACATCCTCCCGGCTGGGCTGGTCCGGGCCGAAGTGGATGATGGAATTACTGACGAGCATGGTGGCTGATGTTGGGTTCATCAGGCCGAGAGATAGTAAAACTATAAAAAACAATGGTTTAGTGTTCATTAGATCCTGCCGTGCGAGAAATTTTCGGCCCCCGGTTGCGAGGGTCCGCATTAACTTAACGCAGTATAGGGTTTACCCGGATTTAGGGCTGTGATCATCGTCTCAATCCTTGAAAGTTCTATGTGATCAGTGGCTTAGACTAGCTATTCCGCGCACGAGAGACGCCTGGCTTCGACGTGATTTCGCGGTAATTTAATTGGGGTGTAAAACGTGAATGGTTACGACCTGAAATCGTGTCTATTCTCATGGCGTTAGAGGTCTATCAATTAACGGCCAGGACACATGGGCGAGCCTGGTGAGGCCGGGTCCACCGCCCATTGACAGCTGAGATGGAACAGGCGTAACGTAGCGATATCGCTTAAGTCTGGGGGGACTGTTGCTCATTGAACGCGATTCATATCGTGGAGCACCGCGTCGTGTTTACATTTATCCCTGTCAGGCTTTTCAAGTTTATGTTGTTGTAATTGACAACATAACCGGCGCCACGTCTGTTTCTTTTAAACGAACAGATTGTCGGTTCGACCAACTCGATAGTGACCTGACATGGATGTTGGATTGAGGTGGGGCGGAATTTCGCCCCACCTTTTTTTATCGAAAGTTGTTTGTGCCGCTATCGACTGGCCTGTCTGGATCAGTTTTTCTGTGTGTCCTCAATGGCCTCGCAAAACCATCGCACGTAGTCGTTCTTGGGTTCGCTCATGCCTAGTATAGGACGCAGGGTGTCGCTCAATATTCCCTGACCACACGCCGTAACTAACACATGAAATACAACAAACCGGGCCTCTTGCTGGCTAACCGGTCGTTCGCGAATTCGTTCCAGGTTTTGGTGCACCAGGTCGACCATGCCAGTAAACAGGTGGCCGTAGGTGTGGTGAACGCGAGTCATGTGGTTGTCACTTTTGGGTCCCGCAATCACTAGCCAGGCGAGCAAATTGCCGTGACCACTTGGGCCCATCGCTTCAAATATCCGGTTGACCACACTAAAGACAGTATCGGTGTGATCAGCACCCGAAAGCGCTTCGGCAACTTCGTCAAAAAGTTTGATCGACAAGCGCTTGCCAAGGGCCTGCTTCAGTCCTTCGGCACTGCCAAAATGGTGCAGTATCGATGAGTGCACTATGTTGGCTTCGCGCGCTACCCTGATCATACGAAGGCCGTCAACACCATGATTAATAAGGCAAGTTTCCGCAGCACGAAGAATATTCTCGCGCGCAAGTTCAGGTGTGAGGCGTGTGCGTTTACGCATAAATAGATGCCGATGCTCTTTTAAGAATTCTTGGGTTCGCCATCGATCTACCCTACCGAAATTCATGCCACGATACGAGAAAGATTGTATATCGCATTCAGTAATTCATCGGTAAGTC
>QIGP01000035.1 GCA_003228965.1 Gammaproteobacteria bacterium | reverse complement strand
GACGCGCCGATGCGAGTAAAAATGCGATCGACAGGGCCGAGAGTGGCCCGGGTGGCTGGCACGAAAGAGCCCATGTGAGCCATCAACACGATCAGCGCGGTTTGGCGCATGTAGGTCGACTTACCGCCCATGTTGGGCCCGGTCACAATGAGCATGCGGCGCTGAGCGTTAAAGCGCACATCGTTGGGCACAAAGTCTGTGTCAACGGCAGCTTCTACTACCGGGTGTCGTCCTCCTTCAATATCAACAGACGGCGTATCTACAAGCTCCGGCCGGCTGTAACCGGCGCTTTCGGCGTGTGCCGCAAAGCTTGTTAGTACGTCGAGTGTGGCCAGCGCCTGTGCGCTTGTTTGAAGTCGGTTTATGGATTCGGCTAACAGTCCCAACAGTTCTTCGTAGAGTTGTTTTTCTGTCGCTAACGCACGTTCTTTGGCCGACAGTACTTTGTCTTCGTATTCTTTAAGCTCGGGCGTGATGTAGCGTTCCGCGGCTTTAAGGGTTTGCCTGCGCTGGTAGTCGACAGGCGCCTTGTCGGCGTGCAGTCGGCTCATTTCTATGTAGTAGCCGTGCACCCGGTTGTAACCGACTTTGAGCGTCGCAACCCCTGTGCGCTCGCGTTCGCGAATTTCAAGCTGCGTTAAGAAGTCGTCGGCGTTGGCGGCAAGTCCGCGTAATTCGTCGAGCTCTTGATTGTAGCCTGGCGCGATTGCACCACCGTCGCGTATGAGTAATGGTGGTTCTTCCAGAATGGCCCTTGTTAGCAAGTCGTGAATCTCGCTGTGAGGTCCGCAGTGTTTGCGTAGTTCTTGCAGCCGTGGCGCGGTAACGTTTTGGGTGAGATCCAGAAGGTCGGGCAAGAGTCTGAGCGTGTCACGTAGTTGGCTTAAATCGCGAGGTCTGGCGGAACGCAGTGCCACGCGCGCCAATATGCGTTCTACGTCGCAGACGTGACGCAGCGAGTTTGCGAGTGATTCTCTAAACGGTGCGTCTTTGAGTTCGGCTACGGCTTTGTAGCGGTCGTTCAGTTCGTCGTGATCGCGCAGCGGCCGGTTAATCCAGCGGCGTATTAAACGTGTGCCCATGGCGGAGCCCGTTTGATCGAGCACCGACGCCAGCGTGAACTCTGTGCCGCCGTGAAGATTGACCGACAACTCCAGATTCCGCCGGGTTGCCGCATCCATGTGCAGAGCATCGTCGCGGCGCTCGACGTTGAGCGCCTGAACGTGGGGCAGGGCGGTCTTTTGGGTTTCCCGCACGTATTGTAAGAGTGCGCCAGCCGCACCGACTGAAGGGGTCAGGCGGGCAACGCCGAAGCCGCTTAAGTCGCGTGTGCCAAATTGATTATTGAGCAGTGTCGTAGCGGTATCGGCGTCAAAATGCCATACGGGTCGGAGGGTGTAGCGACCCTTGATTTCGTCGGGGAGGTTTGACGCGTCGTGCACTAATATTTCGGCTGCCTGAAGCCGTTCGAGTTCTGCACCGAGGGCGTCGCGGCCTTCGACGTCGCACAGCGTGAAACGCCCTGCCGACACGTCCAGCCACGCCAGGCCGTAGTGTGGCTCTTTGCTGTCGTCCCCTTGCTCGCAAACGGCAAGCAACAAATTTTCCGTTCCTGCGTCCAGTAACGCTTCTTCGGTGACGGTGCCAGGCGTCACGATGCGCGCTACCTGTCGGTCAACGGGGCCTTTGGACGTGGCCGGGTCTCCGACTTGTTCGACCACTGCTATGGATTCGCCCAAGCGCACCAGTTTGGCAAGGTACGTGTCTGCCGAATGAACGGGCACACCAGCCATGGGTATCGGCTGGCCGCCGGATTTGCCTCGGCTGGTCAGGGTGATGTCGACAAGGCGCGACACCTTTTTGGCGTCGTCGTAAAACAGCTCGTAAAAATCGCCCATGCGATAGAACAGCAATATATCCGGGTGCTGTGCTTTAATGCCCAGATACTGTCGCATCATCGGTGTATGTTGGACGGCGTCTTCGGTCATATTGTCAACAATGCTCGCTCAGGGCTTATGTTTGAACGCCGTATTCCCTAGAATGTTGGCGCAAGAATGGCAAAGAATAAGTGATTATGCACAAACAGGCACGCGACTTATGAAGGTTATGCACGTTGAGGCGGGTCGCCACCTTTACGGCGGTGCGCGGCAAGTTCTGTATCTGGCCGAAGGGCTAACTCAGCGAGGCATCGAATGCGCTGTGGTGTGCCCAGCGGGTAGCGAGATCGCAGCGCGTCTGCCGCACATGGGCATTCCTGTCTTCCCGATTTCCATGGGTGGCGATCTCGATATTGCGCTAATCGGCCGATTGCGCCAGCTTATTGAAGACGTTAAACCGGATGTTATCCATCTGCATAGTCGGCGTGGTGCCGACTGGTTTGGCGGCCTTGCTGCGCGGAAATTCGGCGACATACCTGTGATCTTGTCGCGTCGTGTCGACAACGCGGAATCGACGCTCATCGTTAACTTCAAATATCGACTGTTCGACCGGGTCGTGGCCATTTCCAATGCCATTAGCGAAGTGCTGGCTGAAGCTGGTGTGCCAGAGCAGAAACTGCGCGTCGTCCACAGCGCCGTGAAAACATCGACGTGGGAGCGTCGTTGGGATCGGATCGCGTTTGATAAAACCTTTTTCGCCAAGAGCGCCAATAAGAACTCCGTTGACGGGCAGGACGCAAAAAAAGCCCCGGTCATCGGCATGGTGGCGCAGCTCATCAAGCGCAAAGGGCACCGTTTTGTGCTGGAAAGCATACCCGCCATTCAGGAGCGCTATGCGAACGTTCGGCTAGTGTTTTTTGGTCGTGGTCCGGAAGAGCCGCGCTTGCAAATGCTCGCTGCGAAACTGGGTATCGAAGACAACGTCACGTTTGCGGGGTTTCGCAAAGATATTAATCACTGGCTGGGTTGTCTTGACGTATTTGTCCACCCTCCATCGACAGAAGGCCTTGGCGTGGCCGTGCTTCAGGCGGCGGCTGCATCACTTCCCATTGTGGCGAGTCGAGTAGGTGGCGTCACTGAAATTATCGAAGACAAAGTTAACGGTTTGTTGATTGACCCGGAGTCGCCGGACCAGATTGCACAAGGTGTGCTTGCCTTGCTGGACGATCGCGAGACGGCGCTTGAAATGGGTGAGGCCGCACATAAAAAAGTCGTTGAGCAGTTTTCAGTCGATGCCATGGTCGAAGGTAATTTGAAGGTGTACAACGAGCTTCTCAGCGAACATGAGTCGGTGCTGCTGGCTCGCACGATGGCTAAGCCATGAATATTGCTGTGGGGCGCTGCGACGCGCATGTCTTAGGTGCTTTCATCGCTCTTGGCTGGTCTGCTGACTAATGAAGGTTGCACCAGGCATGCCGCACGATCTCGGCGATCACGCGCTTCAATTACTTGCCACAAAGCTTGGGACACGGCTGACGACGCTTGGCCTGACTATGGCTACCGCCGAATCGTGTACCGGCGGCTGGATCGCGAAAACCTTCACCGATGTTGCCGGCAGCTCCGTCTGGTTCAATGGTGGGGTGGTTTCCTACAGCAACGACGCCAAAGGTGCGCTGTTGGGTGTTCAAAAGGCGACGTTGAAATCTCACGGTGCGGTCAGTGAGGCCGTGGTGCGTCAGATGGCGCAAGGCGCTCTGGAGGTGGTCGGGGCCGACTGCGCGGTGAGCGTTTCCGGCGTGGCGGGACCAGGCGGGGGCACGCCGAAAAAGCCCGTTGGTTTGGTGTGGATTGCCGTGGCGATTCGTTCAGAGGCCACAAGCGCGCAATCAAGTGAGAGGGCTTCCAGGAGTACGGCTGATTCTTCGGCATTCGCGCATTGTGTTGCCCGGGAATATCATTTTGATGGTTCGCGCGATGCAGTGCGACGTGCGGCTGTTGCGGCCGCCATCGAGCTTGTCTTGCAAGCCCTTGAATCGGCCTGATCCGATTGTCTATCCATACAGTAGTTTTGCGCATTTCGGTCGTTGAGCCTGCCAAATGGGCTCGGGACCACCGATAGAGCTGGGCAGCCTGTCTGGATCACGCTACTATATATAGGGTCTGTAGCAGCAGGCCAACACCAGATACGCCGTGACGCGACTTTTTCGACAAATTAACCAAAAATAGTGTTTATTTATACAGTAGTTTTTGGAATAATCAGTCCACGTTGATCGTCACCGGTAACCCTACATGTAGCCATGGTCCCTGTGTTTACCGGTGACGATTGGCGACCAGGTGCTTCCATTCAAGCCGCGCACCTTATCAACCAGAACGGCATCCCGGCGGGAGTTCAGACCCACCGGACGGAACAGAACACGATCGATTCACGGCCCCGGATTTAACCCCGTGGCCACTTGACAGCCACATTTTTAAGTATTCGGGTGACTTATAATGGACGACAAAAGAAAACAGGCGCTAGCTGCCGCTCTTGGGCAAATTGAAAAGCAATTTGGTAAAGGCTCAGTCATGCGCCTTGGCGACGAAGGCGCCATTCCAGACATAGAAGTTATTTCAACAGGCTCTCTTACGCTAGACATTGCTCTGGGCATAGGCGGGCTGCCAAGAGGCCGCGTCGTTGAAGTCTACGGTCCTGAGTCCTCGGGTAAAACCACGCTTACCTTGCAAGTGATTGCAGAAGCTCAAAAGTTAGGCGGCACGTGTGCGTTTGTTGACGCTGAGCACGCGCTCGATCCGACCTACGCCGAGCGCCTGGGTGTAAATACGGAAGACTTGCTGGTTTCTCAGCCGGATACCGGCGAACAGGCCCTCGAAATCACCGACATGCTGGTGCGATCAAGTGCCATTGACGTTATCGTTATCGACTCGGTCGCCGCGCTTACACCCAAGGCCGAAATTGAAGGTGACATGGGCGACAGGCACGTAGGTTTGCAGGCACGTTTAATGTCTCAGGCTCTGCGTAAGTTGACGGCCAACATTAAGCGTTCTAACACGCTGGTCATTTTCATCAACCAAATTCGCATGAAAATTGGCGTCATGTTTGGCAGTCCTGAAACCACTACCGGTGGTAATGCGCTTAAGTTCTACGCATCGGTACGACTCGACATCCGTCGCATTGGCGCCATTAAGAAAGGCGACGAAGTGGTCGGAAACGAAACGCGCGTTAAGGTCGTCAAAAATAAAGTGGCGCCGCCGTTCAAAAAAGCCGAGTTCGAAATTCACTATGGATCAGGCATTTCTAGCGAAAGTGAGCTGATCGACCTGGGTGTTGAAGAAGGTCTGGTTAAGAAATCAGGTGCCTGGTACAGCTACGGCAAAGAGCGCATTGGTCAGGGTAAAGACAACGCGCGTCTCTACCTCATTGAGCATCCACACATTGCCGTAGAAATTGATACGGCATT
The DNA here is from genome assembly GCA_003228965.1 of Gammaproteobacteria bacterium. Lineage (GTDB taxonomy): Bacteria > Pseudomonadota > Gammaproteobacteria > Steroidobacterales > SZUA-146 > SZUA-146. The sequence goes on along the minus strand of QIGP01000035.1, from coordinate 4,141 downwards.
GCGTGAGAAGTTTTTGCCTAAGCAACATCCAGCACCGGCACCGGTAGGGCTCGAGGCTGTTCAAGAAGCTTGACAACATGAGTGAGGCGACAGCCTCACAGGTGCGTCGACTGGCCATGGATTACCTGGCCCGGCGCGAGCACGGCTACGCCGAGCTGCTGGTTAAGTTGAAGCAGCGAGGTGTACCGGGTGACCTGGCTTTAAAAGAGTTGCAAAAACTTGTCGACGAAGGGCTTCAGGACGACAGCCGCTTTGCCGACATGTATACAAGGGCCCAGGCCAAACGCGGCAAGGGCCCTTTGTATATCATCAACGGGCTCACCTCCCGTGAACTCGACAGCAACGAGGCTGAACGCGCCATACGCCGGTCCAAAATGGACTGGGTCGCCAGCGCAGTCGAAGTGGTGCATAAGAAATTTCCTAATGGGTACGACGATCAGGCCGAAAAGGCTAAGGGATTACGCTTCCTTCAGCAGCGGGGATTCACTGCTGAGCAATCTTCGAAGGCCATGGGTTCGCTAAAGTCCTGACGGGCTGCCCGTCTTTGACTTAATTCCACACTGCTCGATCGGTCAGAACAGGATGCTCCCGAATAGGAAGGGGGGTTTATTGCTGTGCGTCATGGTTTATCATCTTATGTCGCGCTGCGAACGCAGCCAAAACCTAACGCGATGGAATTTTAATGAAAAGCGCTGAGATACGACAAAAATTTCTGGACTACTTCGAACGCAATGGCCATACGCCCGTTTCAAGCAGTTCGCTGGTGCCAGGTAACGATCCAACGTTGTTGTTTACCAACGCAGGCATGGTTCAGTTTAAAGATGTTTTTCTTGGTCAGGACAAGCGCGACTATGTGCGCGCTGCAACGTCGCAACGATGTGTGCGTGCCGGTGGCAAGCATAACGACCTGGAGAACGTGGGTTACACCGCACGGCACCACACATTTTTCGAAATGCTGGGTAATTTCAGTTTCGGCGACTACTTCAAAGAAGAAGCGATTAAATTCGCCTGGGAATTCTTAACTAAAGAACTCGGTCTTCCTGAAGAAAAATTGTGGGTAACGATTTACGAAGAAGACGACGAAGCGGCTGACTTTTGGCTGAATAAAATGGGCGTAAGCTCCGAGCGTTTCTCAAGGCTCGGCAAAAAAGATAATTTCTGGTCGATGGGCGATGTTGGTCCGTGTGGTCCGTGTTCCGAAATCTTTTACGATCACGGGCCCGAAGTAGAAGGAGGCCCTCCGGGAAGCAAGGAAGAAGACGGCGATCGCTACATCGAAATCTGGAATCTGGTGTTCATGCAGTTTGAATCGAGCGCGGACGGATCAATGACCAACCTTCCAAAACCTTCGGTTGATACGGGAATGGGGCTCGAGCGAGTTTCAGCCGTAATGCAGAAAGTGCACAACAACTACGATATCGACCTGTTTGCAAATCTGATTACAGCCGTGTCTGAATTGACTGGTGAGAAAACTCGAAGCAACGCGTCGCTTCGAGTAATTGCTGATCACATTCGTGCGTGCTCGTTCTTGATTACCGATGGTGTGCTGCCTTCCAATGAAGGTCGTGGCTACGTCTTGCGCAGAATAATTCGAAGGGCAATACGGCACGGCTACAAGCTCGGAGTGAACGAGTCTTTCTTTAGCAAGCTCGTGCGCCCTTTAGATATAGAGATGGGCGACGCCTACCCTGAGTTGCGACGCAACGTTGATCATATTGAGAAAGTACTGTTGAGCGAAGAGGTGCGATTTGCCGAAACGTTGGAACAGGGCATGGGAATGCTGGAAGATGTTTTTGAGAAATCTTTCAATAACGTAGTCTCGGGCGAGGCTGCATTTCGCTTGTACGATACTTTCGGCTTTCCTGTAGACCTTACAGCCGACGTCGCTCGAGAGCGCGGGTTAATCGTTGACTCTGCTGGTTTCGAAAAAGCGATGGAAGCGCAGAAAGAGCGCGGCCGCAAAGCCAGTCGGTTTGGCGTCGATATGACTGGTGGAATCACGCGTGACGAAGCGACCGGGTTTTGTGGTTACGACACGCTTGAAACTGAATCCCGTTTGGTCGCGATGTATCTCGGTACTGAAACGGTTCAAGAACTTAAAGTTGGGCAACAAGGCGTTGTGTTCTTGGACAAGACGCCGTTCTACGCTGAAAGCGGCGGTCAAATTGGCGACGTAGGCGTTTTGCAAACGTCGCAAGGTGTTTTCGAAGTTGCTGACACCCAAAAGTTTGGCCAAGGCATTGGACACATCGGCAAGGTGACGCAGGGTTACCTTAAGCTTAAGGAAAAAACGACCGCCACGGTCGACGCACCGGTTCGCCAGGCTACAGTGCTTAATCACACGGCTACTCACTTGATGCATGCAGCACTTCGCGAAGCGCTCGGTACGCACGTGATGCAAAAAGGTTCGCTGGTGACTGGCGAGAGGTTACGTTTTGACTTTTCTCATTACGAACATGTTAGCCATGATGAATTACTGAATATTGAAGATCGGGTCAACGAGCAAATTCGAGCTAACGCTCAGGCGGGAACGCGTCTTATGGACTTGCAAGACGCCATCGACGAAGGCGCAATGGCGCTGTTTGACGAGAAGTACGACGGGCAGGTCAGGGTGTTAAGCGTCGGTGATTTTTCAGTGGAGCTGTGTGGTGGTACTCACGTTGAGCGTGCAGGTGACATCGGTATCTTCAAGATCGTTAGTGAGTCTGGCATTGCTGCCGGAGTTCGACGCATTGAAGCGCTCACCGGAGACGCCGCATTGAAGTGGATGCGGGCAAGCGAGAAGCAGCTTCAGGCCGTTGCGTCGTTAGTTAAGGGAAATCGGGACGACGTTGAGGGGCGCGTATCGACCTTGCTGACGAGGTCCAAGGCGCTCGAAAAAGAAGTGTCCAGACTCAAAAAAGAACTCATTTCGGGCGCAACCGGCTCTGATTTGATGAGTCAGGTAAAAGAAGTAGGTGGCATCAAGGTGCTGGCCGCACGGCTGGATGGTATGGACGCACGCGCGTTGCGCGACAGCGTTGATCAGTTTAGGGACAAGCTTGGTACTGCTGTTGTGGTCCTCGGAGCCGTTGAAGATGGCAAAGTCAGACTCGTAGCGGGAGTGAGCAAAGACACTGTAGCTAAGGTAAAGGCGGGTGAGCTGATCGCAGAGGTGGCTGCCATGGTCGGAGGTCGTGGCGGTGGTCGTCCAGATATGGCTCAAGCGGGTGGTACCGAGCCTGATAAGCTAGATGGAGCGCTTGCTAGCGTGCTTGAGAAGGTGCAGTCTCGGGTATAGTTAAGAGCAATTGCGCATTTCAAACAAACATTGATTTAGGTTCGTTAGTGTGTTTTTAATTACACACTGTTTAACAGTTTAGGGCTCGACTTCAAAAACATTGGTATAACGGTGTTTTTGAGTAGTTAAGCAGCGTGAGTGATTTCAGCTTAAGGAATCGTCTGAGAGGAAAATACTAATGTGTGATGCGTGATATTAGGCGATATTATTCAGTATGTTAGTCTTCGCAGTTCCGATCCCAAATAGGGGGAGGTTTAGAATCAAAACAATAACAGCAGATAGCCACCAGTAATTGCCGGGGTATTACGCTGCATCAAATAGATTGAGAACCTAGGAGAGCAAGACATGTTAATTTTAACCAGACGGGTCGGTGAGACCGTCATGATTGGTGACGAAGTCACAGTCACAGTTTTAGGTGTTAAGGGGAATCAGGTGCGCGTCGGAGTTAATGCACCTAAAGAAATTGCCGTACACCGTGAGGAAATCTACGAGCGCATTAAAAATGAGGAAAAAGCCGCAAGGTCCTGATTTTACGAATTTTCAGCTTGGATCGATCTCAGATTACGCTCAAAGAAGCTGCCAAAACCCGGGTTTTGGCAGCTTTTGCGTTTCGACCCTGATGAATCGGCTTAGAAGGGTTTACGCGGTCAGAATGCATCAGTATGATGCGCAGTCGGTTGGTCGTTAGCCAGCTCCGTATGGGGCAATTCAGGTGGTAACAAAGCTTGGCAGGCGGACAGCATACACACAGCACGGAGAGGTGGCTGAGTGGTCGAAAGCGCTCCCCTGCTAAGGGAGTAAGGGTTAAAAGCCCTTCGAGGGTTCGAATCCCTCCTTCTCCGCCAGTTTCTGCAAGGAAGT
>QIGP01000021.1 GCA_003228965.1 Gammaproteobacteria bacterium | reverse complement strand
AGGGTGGGATTCGAACCCACGTGGGGCGGTTAGCCCCCAACCGATTTCGAATCGGTGCCGTTATGACCGCTTCGGTACCTCTCCGTGACCGTCTCGAGGGTCCATTCTCCCCGATCAGGTATGATAGGCGCTGAGGGGTAGATAGGAAAGGCCGAAAGCCGCCCTATTTGCTGTAATTTTACTTCTTCGTGCCGAACGGACCGCCTATATTGAGATTCGCGCTTGCACTACTGATGATCAACGCCTGTGGGTTCTTAACAACGTGCAGTCAGATGCCGTCTGCACTGGATCAGGTGCTAAGCGCCGGCACGTTGCGCGTGGTCACACGCAACGCCTCTACGACCCATTACTACGGCACTTCTGGCCCGACAGGACTGGAGTTTGACCTTGCGCAGGGCTTTGCGGACTACCTGGGTGTCGACCTCGAACTCTACAACGCTGAAGATTTCACGGACATACTGGGCGACGTGGCCACTTGGCGCGCAGATATGGCCGCGGCCGGGCTGACCATTACGTCTTCACGCGCCGCACAATATGCTTTTAGCGACCCCTACCACACGGTCAACCAGGTACTGGTCTACCGCATGGGCAAACGACGACCCCGCACTGTTGAAGATGTCGTCGAAGGACAAATCTCGGTCACCGGCGGAAGCAGTTTTGTTGAAACGTTGCTCGCTCTTCAACTGAGCTATCCCGAACTGCAGTGGACCGAAATGCCCGATGCGTCCTCGGTCGAAGAACTGCTCCAGCAGGTAGCGAGCAGAGAGCTTGAGTTCACCATTGTAGACAGCACTGACCTCGGGATCAATCAAAACTACTTCCCCTCACTTCGAGTGGGGTTTAATCTTGCGACCGAACAGCAGCTTGGCTGGGCTTTTCGGCAAGTACCGGATACAAGCCTGCGCAATGCGGCCAACGAGTATCTGAAACAAATTACCGAGAGCGGCAAGCTCAACGAACTCAAAGCACGTTACTTTGACCGCAACCATTCACTGGATTATGTGGGTACGCGTAAGTTCATCCGTCACGTAAAGGACCGGTTGCTGCGCTATCAAACGGTGTTCGAACAAGCCGGCGACGAAAACGAAGTTGACTGGCATTTGCTCGCCGCGCAGAGCTATCAGGAATCTCACTGGGACCCGAAAGCTGTCTCTCCTACCGGAGTGCGCGGACTTATGATGCTCACTCAGGCTACCGCGCGCCAAATGGGCGTTGCCGATCGCACCGACCCGCAGGAATCCATTTTAGGCGGCGCGCGTTACCTGACACGACTTAAAGCCAAGATGCCGGAGCGCATTGCCGAACCCGACCGCACGTATTTTGCGTTAGCGGCCTACAACGTAGGCTTCGGCCATTTGGAAGACGCGCGCATTCTTACCCAGAAAGGTGGTCTTAATCGCGATTCCTGGGAAGACGTACGCAAGTTCCTGCCACTGCTTGCGCAGAAAAAATGGTACCGACAAACCAAACGCGGCTACGCACGCGGCTGGGAACCTGTCATATACGTCGACAACATTCGTAGCTACTACAGTATTCTCGAATGGGCTATGTCCGACCGCAACCCCAGCGCTCGCTGGTTCGATCAGCAGCGGGATTTGTCGGGCGACAACAGCGGTGCGGGTGAGGTCAGCGCGCTTCCTTAAGCCACACTGTGCGTTTATCGGTCGTGTAAGTCACGTAAGCCCGTCCCCGATTGCGGCACCAGGGCACCTCTAGAGTCTGTCGAACTTAGGACATCGTAGCGAGGCGAGCCGCAGTAGATGCCTCCTAAGTCCGACAGACTTCTAGCGTCGAACTTCAAAAAACGACTTCAGCAAAGCAGACGCTTTGTCTTCAAACAAACCTGTCGACAACAACACTCTGTGATTTAACGACGGATGATCAAGCAGATCGATAACGCTGCCAGCCGCACCGGCTTTGGGATCGTCAGTGGCAATGACAAGGCGGGCTATGCGAGCGTGAAGCATCGCACCTGCACACATCGCGCAGGGTTCAAGAGTGCAGTACAACGTGGCGTCGGGAAAACGGTGCTGTCCTGTTCGGGTTCCTGCGTCGCGAAACGCTACGATTTCTGCGTGACCTGAGCAGTCATGATGGCGAATAGACTGGTTGTAGCCGCGACCAATAATCTTGCCGGAACTTACAAGCACGGCACCCACAGGGATCTCGTCGTGCTCCCCCGCCTTTTTGGCAAGCTCAAGGGCCTCTGCCATAAAGCGCTTGTCTAGCTCAGTACTCAACGGTTCCTACTCCCACTCAATAGTCGCAGGTGGTTTACTCGAAATGTCGTACGTCACACGACTGACTCCGGTCACTTCGTTGATAATGCGGCGTGACACCAAGTCTAGAAAATCGTATGGCAATCGCGACCAGTGCGCGGTCATAAAGTCGATTGTGTTAACGCTACGTAGAGAAATCACCCAGTCGTAGCTACGGTAGTCGCCCACAACACCAACGGACTTCACAGGTAAGAATACGGCAAACGCCTGGCTCACGTCGTCGTACAAATTGTGCGCGTGAAGCTCGCTTGTCAAAATGTGGTCGGCCTGTCGTAAAATGCCGGCAAACTCTTTACTAACTTCACCCAATATGCGCACGCCAAGACCTGGTCCCGGAAACGGATGGCGCATGACCATCTCTTCGGGTAGGCCAAGCTCGATACCTAGTCGGCGCACTTCGTCTTTAAACAGTTCACGCAGCGGCTCAACCAGTTTGAGGTTCATTTTTTCAGGCAGCCCACCGACGTTGTGGTGTGACTTAATCACTTTTGCTTTGCCCGTTTTGGAACCGGCCGACTCAATCACGTCGGGGTAAATCGTGCCTTGCGCCAACCACTTAACGCCTTCGATTTTTTTTGCTTCCTGATCGAAGATTTCAATGAAGCAGCGGCCGATCACCTTGCGTTTGTCTTCAGGGTCGGTCACGCCCTTGAGCTCGCCAAAAAAACGCTCTGAGGCATCGACGCGAATCACTTTTACGCCCATGTTCTCGGCGAACGTATCCATCACCTGATCGCCTTCCTGGTGGCGCAACAAGCCAGTGTCGACAAACACGCAAATAAGCTGGTCACCAATAGCACGAGCTAACAGGGCCGCAACCACCGACGAATCGACGCCGCCTGACAAGCCTAACAACACGTGGTCTTTGCCGACCTGTGCGCGTACCTGAGCAATACTGTCTTCAATAATGTTGGCCGATGTCCACAAGGGAGCGCAGCCACATACGTCAACAACGAAGCGTGACAGTATCGTCTCGCCCTGTTTTGTGTGCGTCACTTCGGGGTGGAACTGCACGCCGAAGAAACGTCGACTGGCATCGCACATGGCAGCAATTGGTGCATTTTCGGAGCTACCTACAGTTGCGAAGCCTGCAGGAATAGAAGTCACCCGATCGCCATGACTCATCCATACATCAAGTGCTGGTTGATTGGGGTTGTTGGTATCGTCCAAGCCGTCGAACAACACGCACGGGCCGGTCAGGCCAAGCTCCGCGTAGCCAAACTCGGCGTCGTGTCCGCTTTCGACAGTTCCGCCCAACTGAACGGCCATAGTTTGCATGCCGTAGCAAATACCAAGTACCGGCACTTCGGCTTCAAAGACGTGTGTCGGCGCAATCGGTGCGTCGTCGCCAATGGCCGACTCCGGACCACCGGACAGTACGATACCGTCGGGCGCAAAATCGATGACGTCCTGATTGTCGACGTCCCACGGATGAATCTCGCAATACACACCCGCTTCGCGCACGCGCCTTGCAATCAGTTGAGTGTATTGTCCGCCAAAATCCAGAATCAGAAGTCGCGAAGCGTGAATATCGGGCTGACTCATGCGTATGTCCTTAGCGGTTTCTTAGCGGCTTGAACGATAGTTGGGAGCTTCTTTGGTGATGATTACGTCGTGGACGTGACTTTCCTGTACGCCAGCATTAGTAATGCGTACGAAGCGAGGCTTGGTACGCATTTCCTCAATGTTGTGACTACCTGTATAGCCCATGGCAGAGCGTACGCCGCCCAAGAGCTGGTGAATAATGGCCAGCAACGAGCCTTTGTAAGGTACACGCCCTTCAATACCTTCCGGTACCAGCTTTTCAATTTCGTCTGTTTTGTCCTGGAAGTAGCGATCGGACGAGCCGTGAGTCTCGGCCATTGCGCCTAACGAACCCATACCGCGATACGACTTGTAAGAGCGACCTTGAAAAAGCTCTACCTGGCCCGGCGATTCGTCGGTGCCTGCAAACAATCCACCCATCATCACCGAATGCGCTCCGGCGGCCAACGCCTTGGCAATGTCTCCGGAATAACGAATACCGCCATCGGCAATCAACGGTACACCGCTTGCCGCAAGCTCAGCGGCTACAGTCGACACGGCGGATACTTGAGGCACGCCTACACCCGCGATCATGCGAGTCGTACAAATTGAACCAGGACCAATGCCAACTTTAACGCCGTTGGCGCCTGCATCGACCAGGGCACGTGCCGCATCAGCGGTCACTATGTTGCCGCCAATGATCTGTAAGTCGCCGTACAGGTTTTTAAGTTTCTTGATGGTATCGAGCACACCTTTTGTATGACCGTGACTGGTATCAACAACAATCACATCAACTCCTACATCCACTAGCGCACTCACGCGGTCTAGCGTTTCAGCAGCTGTACCTACAGCAGCGCCAACGCGCAAGCTACCTTCCGAGTCTTTACACGCATTAGGAAACTCGGACGCTTTTTCGAAATCCTTAACGGTAATCATGCCGCGCAGTTCGAAGTTATCGTTAACGACAAGAACTTTCTCGATACGGTGTTTGTGCAACAACGCCTGAACTTTTTTTTTCGGTGCGTTTTCGCTCACGGTAATCAAATCTTTCTTGCCGGTCATTACCGTAGTAATCGGCACGTCGAGTCCAGTTACAAAACGCAAGTCCCGGCGCGTCACGATGCCTACCGTTTCTTTTCCGTCCACAACGGGAAGTCCGGAAATATTGTGGCGACGCGTAAGCTCTAATACTTCGCGAACCGTGTGCCTCGGCGTGACCGTAATTGGATCGGTGATAACACCGCTTTCAAATTTCTTAACGCGAGAGACTTCCTGCGCCTGCCCCTCGATGGACATGTTCTTGTGCACAATTCCCATACCGCCTTCCTGCGCCAGGGCAATGGCCAGACGCGCTTCAGTCACCGTATCCATGGCAGCTGAGACGAGCGGCACGCTCAAGGTGATGTCGGTAGTCAGCTTCGTCGCCAGACTAACGTCTCGAGGTAGCACATCTGAATAAGCGGGCTGTAAAAGGACGTCGTCAAACGTGAGGGCTTCTTCTTCTAATCGCATTTCAGTCTCTCCAGATTCGTCGTTTCGGGACGCCGCCAGGATGGCCCGCCCAGTGAGACGAAAAAGTCGGCCCCGCGTAGCGTAAACCGCGGACCTATAAGGCGAAATTGCGGCGTCGATACGGCGCGCTGCCGGGTAAAATTAGCCCGCGACTATACCTAGTAGACAGTCGCACGTAAACCAACCTTTGGCCTTTGGGACGCGCGCGCGTATGATGCACACGATGGACAGATATGGCCTCAAATCGAACCCTGAGCGCAAAGTCCTGAGCGTAACGCAGCTCAACCTAGAAGCACGACGCCTACTGGAAACCGGGCTTTCTATGACCTGGGTAGAGGGAGAGCTGTCCAACATAGCCCGCCCTGCCTCAGGCCACTGGTACTTCACCCTAAAAGACAAGGGCGCGCAGATTCGCTGCGCCATGTTCCGCAACCGCAACCAATATGCGCAAATAGAGCCTCGAGATGGCATGGCCGTCGTGGTCAGAGGACGGGTGAGCCTGTATGAAGCGCGGGGTGACTACCAGCTAATTACGGAAAATATCCAGGACGCCGGGGTCGGAGCACTGCAGAAGCAGTTTGAAGCACTCAAGCGCAAACTGGATCAGGAGGGGCTGTTTAGTGAAGACACCAAGCTCCCGCTACCTGCCATGCCAGGCCGAATTGGGCTTATCACCTCACCTACAGGAGCCGCGGTTAAGGATATTCTCAACGTCCTGAACAGGCGCTTTCCGGGCATTCCAGTGCGCATCTACCCGGTGGCCGTCCAGGGTGACAATGCGGCTCCTCAAATCGTGAAGGCCCTAGAGCTTGCCAATGAGCGCCGCGACTGTGATGTACTCATTCTCGCCCGCGGAGGCGGCTCGATCGAAGATCTCTGGCCATTTAATGAAGAGGCGGTTGCCAGGGCCATATACGCCTGCTCTATTCCAATCGTTAGTGCGGTAGGACATGAAACCGACATTACTATTTCGGACTTTGTTGCCGACCTGCGCGCGCCAACGCCGTCTGCCGCCGCTGAACTTGTGGTGCCTGACGCCGAAGACTGGGTCTTGCGCCTGGCCAGTTTGCGTCGCCGACTTCAACGCAGTCTGTTCAGCTTCATGGAGGACGCCCAGGAGACTCTTAAATGGCTAGCTGGCAGGCACCAGCAGGTCCGTCCCGACCGCCAGATTGCGCAACACCTGCTCCGACTGGACGATTTGGATGGCCGTTTGCGAGGACTAATCAAAATTCAGCTAGCCCAGCGCACGCAGCGCTTGTCTTCAATCTTTGCGAGGTTGCAATCAAGATCTCCACAGCACGCCCTGCTGCGTTCGGCGTCATCGCTTGAACGCTCGAGCCAACAGCTAAATCAGGCCATGAGTCGTCACCTTGAACACCTCAAGTCTCGACTTGCACTGGCTTCAGCCAAACTCAATAGTGTGGGCCCTCAGGCGACGCTCGAACGCGGCTATGCCATTGTCATGCACGACTCCCGCCTGGTTACTGATGCGGCTCAGCTGTCTGCTCAAGACGCCATATCGGTACGACTGGCGAAGGGCACAGCCGACGCCACCGTTACAGCTACTCATGAAGACAGCAGCAAGTAGTCATGCACGATCTAACGGCTCAACCCGTAGGTAAGGACGTACGCAAGCCAGTCAACTTCGTCAACTGGTTAGCAAAACCGGTGGTTGCCGCCTAAAGTAGTCAGTATTCAAATCGAACTATCCCTGTTTAGCGATCATGTGTTTATACGCGATCATGCCCACAGGTTAACGCCCCTATTTCGTCAAAAAATCTGGGCCATTGGATTTACCCATTTGCTGGAGCAGGAACGTGACTTTAACCCATCGCTTTGGCCTGCCCTTAATTACTGTTTTGTTGGTACTGGCAGGCTGCAGTCAAAAAACCAACGAGGCAAACTCGAACGAAGTAAGCGAAGCGGCTACCTCGTCAAAACAGTCAACCAACATAAGCTCGGCCAACATTATCAATGCCGATGCCACGCCCGGCGAATGGTTAACTCATGGCCGCACCTACTCCGAACAACGCCACTCTCCTCTTGGCAAAGTCAGTACCGACAACGTTAAGCAACTCGGGCTCGACTGGTCATTCGATTTGGGCGTAAGTCGCGGTATTGAAGCCACACCTATCGTTCACAATGGCGTAATGTACGTCACGGTAACCTGGAATATTGTGCACGCACTCAACGCCAAAACGGGCGAACTCATTTGGACGTACGATCCTGAAGTCGACAAATCACGCGCCTCGCTGCTGTGCTGTGATGCGGTCAATCGCGGCGTTGCGCTTTGGGGCAATCAAGTATTCACCGGCACCATTGATGGCCGACTTATCGCCATTAACAAGGACACCGGCAAGGCCAACTGGGACGTGCTAACTGTGGACCTCTCCTTGCCCTACTCCATCACCGGCGCTCCACGTGTAGTGAAAGGTAATGTCATCATCGGCAACGGTGGTGCTGAATTCGGCGTACGCGGCTATGTATCTGCTTACGCTGCAGACACGGGCGAAATGACGTGGCGCTTTTTCACGGTTCCTGGCAATCCTGAAAACGGCTTTGAAGACAAAGCCATGGAAATGGCCGCGAAAACATGGAACGGTGAATGGTGGAAAGCAGGCGGCGGTGGCACCGCGTGGGACTCCATGGCCTACGACCCCGAACTCGACCTTCTTTACGTTGGTGTAGGCAACGGCTCACCGTGGAATCAGGATTTGCGTAGCCCGGGGGGCGGTGACAATTTGTTTTTGTCATCCATCGTGGCGATTAATCCCGACACGGGCGAATACGTATGGCACTACCAAACAACGCCTGGCGAAACCTGGGACTTCACCGCAACTCAACATATGATTCTGGCCGACCTCAACATCGATGGCGATCAACGCAAAGTCATTATGCAGGCTCCCAAAAACGGCTTCTTCTATGTCATAGATCGCAAGACCGGAGAGTTTATTTCGGCGAATAATTTTGTGCCTGCAAACTGGGCAACTCACATTGACGTCGAATCAGGGCGCCCGGTTGAAGTGCCCGATGCCAGGTACCCAGGAAAAAAACCTTACTTTCAGTTACCAGGGCCCCTTGGCGGCCACAACTGGCACCCAATGGCGTACAACCCACAAACGAAACTGGTGTACATCCCCGCGCAAGAAATACCGTTCGCCTACACCGACGACCCTGACTACAACTACGAGGTTGGTAAATGGAACACGGGCACCAACCTTGCGCTCGCTACCTTGCCAAGCGACGAAGCCACCTTTAAGGCCGTGCGCGCTATGTTCAAAGGCCGCATTATTGCCTGGGACCCTGTGAAACAAGAAGCGGCCTGGACGTTCGAACACAAAGCCCCGTGGAACGGTGGACTGCTGTCAACTGCTGGCGGCCTGGTGTTTCAAGGCACGGCAGACGCGCACTTTGCAGCCTACGACGCCGCCAGCGGCGAGCAGCTTTGGAAGTTCTTTAGTCAAACCGGCATTGTTGCTGCACCCATTAGTTATTCGGTCAACGGCGAACAGTTCGTTGCCGTGGCCTCCGGTTGGGGTGGTGGGTTTGCACTGGCTTATGGCGGCGTTTCTGCTCTTGGTGGCGCGCCGAACGTTGGCCGCGTACTGACGTTCAAACTCGGCGCCGACGGACAGCTTCCGGCGCTACCGAACACCGTTGTCACTGCGGCTCCACCACCACCCTCTACAGCCCCTGAAAATGTGATTGCCAAAGGTGCAAAGGCCTACGTCTTGCAGTGCGCCGTATGTCACGGCGATCACGGCGTCTCGTACGGCTCGATTCCAAGCCTGCGTCAATCGCCGTATCTTGGCGTAGCAGCCGGCTGGAACAGCATTGTGCGTGAAGGCGCGCGCACCGATCGCGGCATGGGTAATTTCAGCCAGTTTCTGGATGAAGAAACCTCAGAAGCGATACGCGCCTACATTATTTCAGAAGCCAATAGCGAGCGAGACTTACAATTCTACAAAGACGCCAGCGGCGCTAAATAGCGATGGTTTATTCGTCCGGCCTGTCCTTGTAACATCACGGTGAGTCAGATCACTTCCGGTGCCGTAAATGATTAATATGAGTTCTATTGAACGATGCAGCATTCGCTACGCATGCACTGCAGCGACGCTGTCAATTCTATGCGCTTGCGCGCCTGCTGCGACCACAATGCCTGCTGAAGCTGACGTAACGCGCTCACAAAGCAATCGTTCTACGCAGCTTGCGCGCGACTCTTTCGAACGCAGTAATTCC